>JAUXDR010000002.1 GCA_030618205.1 Deltaproteobacteria bacterium
GGAGAATATAAAACCTGTGTTGGAAGTGCGGTCCAGGAGGGTTGGCGGTGCAACTTATCAGGTACCGGTTGAGGTTCGAACTGATCGTAGGCAGGCACTGGCCATAAGATGGCTTGTGGGTTTTTCTAAAAAGAGGGGAGAAAAATCCATGGCCCAGCGATTGGCCGGAGAATTACTGGATGCTTACAATAAAAGGGGGACGGCCTTTAAAAAGAAGGAAGATACCCACCGTATGGCTGAGGCCAACAAGGCATTTGCACATTATAGATGGTAACTGCAAGTATTAAATTTTGTTAATGAGCCTCAACCGGCTCTGATGACAAAGTAAAAGACGTATGGGACCTAACGCAACCAGCGCTTGATAATTTAGTGGAGGATTATCATGAGCAAACAAAAATTTGAGCGTACTAAGCCGCACGTTAATGTAGGTACAATTGGTCATATTGATCATGGTAAGACCACGCTTACTGCAGCTATTACTCGTATTTTAGCTGAGCAGGGGAAGGCGGAGTATATTCCTTTTGATGCTATTGATAAGGCCCCTGAGGAGCGGGAGCGTGGTATTACCATAGCTACGGCTCATGTGGAGTATGAGACTGAAAAGCGTCATTATGCCCATGTGGATTGTCCTGGTCATGCTGATTATATCAAGAACATGATTACAGGTGCTGCTCAGATGGATGGTGCCATTTTGGTAGTTGGTGCTGATGATGGTCCGATGCCTCAGACGCGTGAGCACATTTTGCTTGCTCGTCAGGTGGGTGTACCTTCTATGGTGGTTTTTTTAAACAAGTGTGACATGGTGGATGATCCTGAGCTTATTGAGTTAGTTGAGCTTGAGTTGAGGGATCTTCTTAGCAAGTATGAGTTTCCTGGTGATGACATTCCTATTATTAAGGGTAGTGCACTTGAGGCTTTGAACGATCATACGGATCCTGAGAAAACCAAGTGTATTTTTGAGTTATTGGACGCCCTTGACGATTACATTCCCGAGCCTGTGCGTGATATAGACAAGCCTTTTTTAATGCCTATTGAGGATGTATTCAGCATTAGTGGTCGTGGTACGGTTGTGACTGGTCGTGTTGAGCGTGGCATACTTCATGTTGGTGAAAATGTTGAGATAATAGGGATTCGTCCTATTCGCAAGACAGTATGTACTGGTCTTGAGATGTTTCGGAAGCTTTTGGACGAGGCTCGTGCTGGTGACAATGTTGGTGTATTGTTGCGTGGTACGAAGCGTGAAGAAGTTGAGCGTGGTCAGGTAGTAGCCATACCTGGTTCTATTAAGCCTTATAAGAAGTTTAATGCTGAGGTATATATATTGAGCAAGGAGGAGGGTGGTCGTCACACCCCGTTTTTTGCTGGATATCGTCCGCAGTTTTATTTTCGGACCACGGATGTTACAGGAGTAGTGACGTTGCCTGAGGGTGTAGAGATGGTGATGCCTGGTGACAATGTAACTTTTGAGGTTTCGATGATTCAGCCCATAGCCATGGAAGAGGGAGTTCGATTTGCGATCCGCGAAGGTGGCCGGACAGTCGGGGCCGGCGTGGTAACTAAAATCACGGAGTAGGAGGCGGGTTATGAGAGAGATAGTCACCCTTGCGTGTACGGTCTGCAAGCGGCGTAATTATACTACTACAAAGAATAAACGGACTACTCCGGATAAGCTTGAACTTAAAAAGTACTGCCGATTCGATAGAAGGCATACGATACACAAGGAGATAAAGTAGTTTTAATATTTGCTTGAAGAACTTCATGCTAGACGACGCCTTCCCGGCAAAGCACGGAATGCGCTATATTGCATGTGGCTTAACCGGCACAGGAAAGGTGGGATCTCAGTAGGCCAGTAGCTCTAATGGTAGAGCACCGGACTCCAAATCCGGGAGTTGGGGGTTCGAGTCCCTCCTGGCCTGCCATTGTCCGTTATCAGAAAATGTAAATCCACTCCGGCAAGTTGGGAGATTTAAGTGACAAAAAGGAAAGTTAGAAAGGCTCAGAGCAGAAAAGAAACACAGACTGTAACACAAGGCAGTGACAAGCCTGTCAAGGACCGCTCGTCCAACCAGGGCTCCGGCCGGGCAGAGGCCAGCCCTGCTTTGAGCGGCGGTGTTATGGGTTGGGTGGATAAGGTTAAGTCCTTTCTCCTAGAGGTCCGTGTCGAGTTTGACAAAATTACTTGGCCTTCCAGGAAGGAAGCAATCGCGCTGACTACTGCTGTATTGGCAATTACGTTTTTCTTTACTGCGTACCTTGGTATAGTAGATATTTCCCTGACAAAGCTTGTCAGCTTCCTTATTTATTAACAGTTGATGTATATTGGTCGGCTAGTCGCTGTCAGCAGAGGCAATTCATTGAAAAAAAGTAGCCGTTTATGGCTTGAAATTAGAAATTGGAAATTTGGTAGAGATGAAACGAAACAAAAGCATGAAAGCCAAATTTCCAATTTCCAATTTCCAATTTCAGCGTTCCGTGAACGCTTACTAAAAAAATAAGTTAGTCCATGTCACACACGACTTTCTATAGCTTGTAAATGAGTAACTTTTAATGGCGCAAAAATGGTACATTGTTCACACCTATTCCGGGTTTGAGTATAAGGTCAAGGTTTCTTTAGAGGAGAGGATTAAGCAGTATGGGATGGAGGAGTATTTCTCCGAAATTGTCGTCCCTATGGAAAAGGTAGTAGAAATCCTAAGAGGAGAAAAGCGTACTTCATCCAGAAAAATTTTCCCGGGCTACATTCTGGTAAAGATGGAATTAAATGATAACTCGTGGCACCTGGTTCAGGACACCCCAAAAGTGACCGGCTTTATCGGTGGTCTGCAGAATCCGGTACCACTTTCAGATGAAGAGGCGGAAAAAATAATCCGCCAGATGGAAGAACGAGCTCTAACGCCGGTACCCAAGTACAGCTTTGAAAAGGGTGATCATGTGACTGTGACAGATGGGCCTTTTGCCAATTTCAACGGTGTTGTAGATAATGTTAGCCCGGAGAAAGGAAAGATCTGGGTACTTGTCTCAATTTTTGGAAGGTCAACACCTGTTGAACTGGAATTCGGACATGTACAAAAGGCCGGTTAAAGGAGAATATTATGGCCAAGAAAGTCTTATCATATATTAAACTCCAGATCCCTGCCGGGCAGGCAAACCCGTCTCCGCCTGTGGGACCCGCTTTGGGGCAGCACGGTGTGAACATAATGGAGTTTGTTAAGGCCTTTAATGCAAAGACACAGGACCAGATGGGGATGATAATCCCTGTTGTGATAACAGTATATGCTGACAGGTCATTCAGCTTTATTATGAAGACGCCTCCTGCAGCTATTTTGCTTAAGAAGGCGGCAAATATCGAGAAAGGGTCAGGAATTCCTAATCGGGAAAAAGTCGGCAAAGTTACCAGGAAGCAGGTAGAGGAAATCGCCATGAAAAAGGAGCCGGACCTGACCGCTGTTGATTTGCATGCGGCTGTACGTTCCATTGAAGGCACAGCCCGCAGCATGGGTGTTGAAATTGTTGATTAAAGGCATATTACACGATGCCGGTTCGAAGCAGGCATAGTGTAATGGACTAAGGGAGAAAGATTCCATGGCAAGTCATGGTAAGAAATATCTGGACGCAAGGGCCAAAGTGGATGCAGGCCGAAGGTACGGCTTGGATGAGGCAGTAGACGTGGTCCTCAGTACGCACTATGTCAAGTTCGATGAGACCATAGATCTAGCCATAGTCCTGGGGGTCGATCCCAGGAAGGCAGACCAGAATGTGAGAAGCTCTGTTGTCCTTCCTCATGGTACTGGACGCACTCAAAGGGTCCTGGCAATTGCTAAGGGTGAAAAAGCCAAAGAGGCTGAAGATGCCGGCGCTGACTATGTTGGAGCCGAGGATACGATAGAAAAGATAAAAGGGGGTTGGCTTGATTTTGATAAAGTTGTTGCCACTCCCGATATGATGTCAATGGTGGGTAGGATCGGCAAGATTCTCGGCCCAAGGGGTATGATGCCGAATGCCAAGACCGGAACCGTCACCTTTGATGTTGCCAGGGCGGTTAAAGAGATAAAGGCAGGAAAGGTGGACTTCCGGGTAGACAAGGGTGGGGTTGTCCATGTTCCCTTGGGCAAGGTTTCCTTTGGTTCTAATAAAATTAGGGAGAATTTCGCATCGCTTGCTGAGACATTACTCCGCATAAAGCCTTCTACAAGCAAGGGGGCCTATGTGCGGAGCGTTGCACTGTCCACTACAATGGGACCAGGAGTGAAGGTGGATCCTGCTGAAGTTAAAGTAGCCACTTCATAAATAATATTTTCCATGTCTGCTCATTAGTCAGAGACAGTAGGTACGCCTTATGTGTTTAATAGAGCTGGTCCGGCACTTAGCTCTACCTACCTAGATAGGTGAGACCTCTGCCTTTGGCAGTAAAAAATAACTGCCTATGGTAGAAAGGGGGGAGAAATTTGGCTTTAAAGCTTAAGGAAAAAGAGACCATAGTTGAGGATCTGCACGAGAAGTTTTCCAGGTCTGAAGCTGTAATTATGACTCGGTTTTCAGGTCTCGACGTTGCTGGTGCCAATGAACTTCGAAAGAAGCTCAGGGAGTCAGGTGCCGAGTTCAAGGTATCAAAAAATACTCTTTTTAAAAGGGCCGTAAAAGGCACATCGGCAGAAGTGCTTTCAGATCAGTTTTTAGGCCCTAATGCCGTGGCCTTTGCCTCTGAAGATCCAGTGTCTATGGCCAAGGTTATGGTGGAGTTCGCAAAGGAGAGTGAGATCCTTGAGATCCGTAGCGGCGTTTTGAATGGAAAATTCATTGATATTGCCCAAATCCAGGCCTTGTCAGAACTGCCAAGCCGGGAGGTTCTGCTTGCAAAGCTGCTCACAGTTTTTGTCGCTGTTCCTACAGGTCTTGTCAGGGCCCTGTCAGGTATACCGCGAAAGCTGCTCTATGCGTTAAGGGCAATTGAAGATCAGAAAAATAATGATGACAATTGAATAAGTGGTTCTGCTCAAATCAAAAAGCCCGGGATGCATTTATTTATAGATAATGCTGAATTGTGAATGCTAAATGCTGAATTGTGGAAGAACGTTTAAAAAACATATACCTTAATTCAACATTCAACATTCAAAATTTAACATTTATAGTGCGCCGCAGATTGGGTTTTTTCAGCGGAATCATAGATAGTTAATAAGGAGACTGAAATGGCTATTTCCAAAGAGGATGTAATTGAATTTATTTCTAATATGACAGTGCTTGAACTCTCTGAGCTAGTCAAGGAGTTGGAGGATAAGTTTGGTGTAAGTGCAGCGGCGCCGGTCGCAGTAGCGGCCGGCGGTGCAGTTGCCGGTGAAGGGGGCGGTGCCCCTGCTGAGGAACAGACAGAGTTCGATGTTGTCCTAGTAGACTTTGGCGACCAGAAGATCAAGGTAATCAAGGAGGTCAGGGCCGTAACAAGCTTGGGCCTTAAGGAAGCTAAAGATCTAGTTGAGAGCGCGCCTAAACCCATCAAAGAAGGTGTTTCCAAAGACGAGGCCGAGAAGATAAAGGAACAGGTCGAGAGTGTCGGCGCAAAGGTAGAGATAAAATAACCAGGAAATATTCACAACAATATAAAAAATTGCGCATCCAATGCCGGTTGCCGCTCGATCATCTTGTATGGGCGTGGATAAACCCCGCCCATACATTTCAGGTTTTCCCCAATTGTCAATAATGTGCAACGAAAAACGCTACCCCGAGGCAGTACTCTATGACAAAAAATCAAGCATTTTCCGTGAGAAAGAACTTTGGTCGTGTAAAAAAAGTCATTGATATCCCAAACTTAATCGAGATGCAGCAACGTTCCTACGCCAAGTTTTTGCAAAAAGACGTGGCTCCGGAAGCCAGAGCGGATATGGGGATTCAGGCAGCATTTCAAAGCGTCTTTCCAATAACGGATTTCACAGGTGCATCTTCTATTGAATTTGTTCAATATTCTATAGGTGAGCCCAAATACTCTGAAGAAGAATGTCTTTCCCGCGGCGTGACCTGTGAGTCGCCGGTGAAGATAGTGGCGCGACTTCTTTCTTATGACGTAGATAAAGAAAGCGGAGTACAAAGTATAAGGGATATCAAGGAACAGCAGATTTACTTTGGCGCCATTCCCCTTATGACCAGAACCGGCACCTTTATTATTAATGGTACTGAGCGAGTAGTGGTCAGCCAGCTTCAACGTTCCCCAGGGGTATTTTTTGACCACGACAAGGGAAAGACACATGCCAGTGGAAAATTGCTTTACTCAGCCAGAGTCATCCCGGTCCGTGGTTCCTGGATAGACTTGGAGTTTGATCCCAAAGACATCTTGCATGTCCGGATAGATCGCAGGCGGAAATTCCCTGTAACAGTGTTGCTGAAAGCCATGGGCTATAGCACTGAAGATTTGCTAAGTATTTTTTATAACTGGGATACGTATGTAATTGATGGCAAATTTCTGTATCGCAGGGTGAATACAGAGACCATGTTAGGCCAGAAGGCTACTCTGGACGTGGTGAATCTCGATACAGGCGATATCCTTTTACGCAAGAATCGCAAGTTTTCCCGGACCATGATGAAGAAGTTTGAGGAATCAGGTGTCATCATGGTACCTGTTGAAGAAGATGATCTAATAGAAAAGATCGCAGCCCTTGATGTGGTAAATCCTGAAACCGGGGAGGTGTTGATTCCCATGAACTCTCCGGTCACGAAAAAGGATTTGGCGCTTTTAAGGGAGAGTGGAATCACAGAGTTGCAGGTCCTGTTTATTGATGGCATCAAGGTAAGTTCTTCCATAAGGGACACGCTACTTCAGGACAAGACACAGAATCAGGAAGAGGCCATTATAGAAGTATTCCGGAGGCTTCGTCCCGGTAGTCCCCCGATACCCGAGGTGGCTGAGAAGTTTTTTAATTCTCTTTTTTTCAACCCCGGCACCTATGACCTTTCAGAGGTAGGCCGTTATAAGATCAATCAGAGGCTGGGTATGGATTTGCCTCTTTCCCTGAAGGTCCTTACAACTGAGGACATAATGGAGACTGTGAGGGAATTGGTCCGTTTAAAGGATCGGCAGGGGCCGATAGATGACATAGATCATTTAGGCAACCGCCGGGTCAGATCAGTGGGTGAGCTTATAGAGAATCAGTACAGGATCGGACTGGTCCGGATGGAGCGGGCTATCAAAGAGAGAATGACCCTTCAGGAAGTTGAGGCGTTAATGCCCAATGATTTGGTAAATCCTAAGCCCGTTACTTCTGTCATTAAGGAGTTTTTCGGCTCCAGTCAGCTTTCCCAGTTCATGGACCAGACTAATGCGCTGGCAGAAATTACTCACAAGCGAAGGTTATCTGCTTTGGGGCCGGGTGGCCTGTCCAGGGAAAGGGCCGGGTTTGAGGTGCGAGATGTACATCCCACTCATTATGGGAGGATTTGTCCCATTGAAACACCTGAAGGTCCAAATATCGGACTGATAGTTTCTCTGAGTTCCTTCGCCAGAATAAACAGGTATGGTTTTGTGGAGACTCCTTACCGTAAGGTTAAGGACCGCAGGACTACAGGGAAAGTGGTCTATATGACTGCTATTGAAGATGAAAAGGAGACTATCGCACAGGCAACAGTCAGTCTTGATAATGACGGATATATTATTGATGACAATGTTGGTGCCAGGAGAATGGGCGAGTTCGTTATTGTCCCGGCAGAGGAGGTTACTGCCATAGACGTGGCCCCCAACCAGTTGGTCAGTGTTTCTTCAGGTCTTATACCATTTCTGGAAAATGATGATGCAAACCGGGCCTTGATGGGTTCCAACATGCAGCGGCAGGCAGTTCCTCTGCTGGTTTCAGAGGCTCCGCTCGTTGGTACCGGGATGGAGAAAATAGTGGCCATGGATTCCGGTGTGACTGTAGTTGCAAAAAGGGACGGATATATAGAAGACGTCGATGCTACACGCCTGGTAGCGGTTTACGATGAGGATGAGTCCAAGGAACTGCCGGTGGAGGTCGAGATACATAAACTCACCAAGTACCAGAAGTCCAATCAGACAACAACACTCAATCAAAGACCAATAGTGATTCCAGGGCAGGAATTTAAAAAAGGAGACGTTCTTGTAGATGGTCCATCTACTGACAATGGAGAACTGGCATTAGGCAAGAATGTTGTAGTGGCTTTTATGCCCTGGCGAGGCTACAACTTTGAAGATGCAATGGTCGTGAGTGAACGTCTGGTCAAAGAGGATGTTTATACATCGATACATATTGAGGAATTTGAGTTGGAGGCCAGGGACACTAAGCTGGGTAAGGAGGAGATAACCCGTGACATACCTAATGTAGGGGAAGACGCCCTCAGTGATCTGGACGACAGCGGCATAATACGTATAGGGGCAGAGGTTAAGTCCGGAGACATACTTGTAGGCAAGATTACACCAAAGGGAGAGACCCAGCTTACTCCGGAGGAAAAGCTCCTTCGGGCCATCTTTGGTGAGAAGGCAGGAGACGTAAAGGATACATCTCTCAGGGTGCCGCCGGGAATCCAGGGTGTGGTGATAGATGCCAAGGTTTTTTGCCGCAGAGGTGTGGAAAAAGACGAACGGATCCAGGCCATTGAGGACATTGAAATAGCACGTGTACTTAAGGATCAGGCGGACGAGATCAATGTGATTCGTCGGACTGCTCTTAAAAAGCTGGAGAGTCATCTCAAGGGGCAGAAGGCATCGGTTTCTATAATAGACAGTAAGGGCAAGGTCTATCTTGAGGCTGGGGATGAGATTACAAGTGATATGCTCCGGAAGATACCTATCCATCGTTTGAGAGATCTCATGCTGGAGGGTCGCAGGAGCCTGATTCCTGTAGTGAGTGATGTGCTGTCCTGGTATGAGGGTGAGGTCCAACGAATAACCACATACTTTGAGGGTAAAATTGAGCGTCTGAAGAAGGGGGATGACCTTCCGCCAGGTGTGATTAAGATGGTCAGAGTCTGTGTGGCAATGAAGCGGAAGCTGGCCGTAGGTGACAAGATGGCCGGGCGTCATGGCAACAAAGGTGTGGTTTCTACTATCGTGCCTATAGAGGATATGCCATATTTCGCAGACGGCACTCCGGTTGATATTGTTTTGAATCCCCTGGGCGTACCTTCACGTATGAATGTGGGTCAGCTTTTGGAGATACATCTGGGTTGGGCTGCAAAAAATCTCGGGGCACAACTGGCTGAGTTGGCAAAAGATTATAAGATCGACAAGATCAAGAAAAAAATGGCCAATATCTATTTGCAAGACGAGCTGAATGCTTTGATAAGCGGCATGGATGACGAACAGCTACGGAACCTGGCTTTGAGCCTTGAACAGGGCGTACCGGTTGCAACTCCGGTGTTTGACGGAGCACATGAGGACCAGATCCGCAAGCTCCTGGTAGAGTCAGGACAATCAGAACTTGGCGAGGTAATTCTTTACGATGGCTATACTGGAAAGGCTATAGCCGAGCCGGTCACTGTCGGGGTTATGTATATGTTGAAACTTCACCACTTAGTGGATGATAAAATACATGCCCGCTCTACTGGTCCATATTCTCTGGTCACGCAACAGCCACTTGGAGGAAAGGCCCAGTTTGGGGGGCAGCGATTGGGTGAGATGGAGGTGTGGGCCATGGAGGCTTACGGCGCTGCTTATTGTCTTCAGGAGTTCCTGACAGTCAAGTCCGACGATGTAGTCGGAAGATCCAGGATGTATGAAAAGATCGTCAAGGGCAACAATTTTCTTGAGGCAGGTCTTCCTGAGTCCTTTAATGTCCTGGTGAAGGAACTTCAGGGTTTGTGTATGGATGTAGAGTTGCAGGAGTGATACGGGGGTTTTACTGAATGGAAGATCTTCTTTCCCTTTTTACAAAGCCAAAAGATCCTTTGAGCTTTAAATCAGTCAGGATTTCTCTGGCCTCTCCTGAGAAAATTCTCGGAAGGTCAAATGGAGAGGTAAAGCAACCTGAGACCATCAATTACAGGACCTTTAAGCCGGAACGGGAAGGCCTTTTTTGTGCCAAGATTTTTGGCCCGGTAAAGGATTATGAGTGCCTGTGCGGAAAGTACAAGCGCATGAAGCACCGGGGCGTCATCTGCGAAAAATGCGGAGTTGAGGTCATCCAGTCAAAAGTCAGGCGGGAGCGGATGGCCCACATTTCCCTGGCAGCTCCGGTAGCTCATATATGGTTTTTAAAGAGCCTTCCCAGCAAAATCGGTGCTCTTTTGGATTTGAGTTTGAAAGAGCTCGAAAGGGTCCTGTACTTTGAGTCACACATAGTGATCGAATCGGAGATGCCGGACATCCCTATAGGCACTCTTATGTCCGATGAGGCCTATTACAAGAATAAGGAGCAATTCGGTGATAAATTTGAGGTAGATATAGGGGCGGAAGCAATACATTTGATGTTAAAGCATCTCGATCTGGATGCCCTGTCCGTGGAACTCCGGGGAGAGATGATCAAGACCCGTTCAGAAGCCAAAAGAAAAAAGCTTGGCAAGCGACTGAGGGTCATTGAGGCCTTTCGTGATTCAGGTAACCAGCCTGAATGGATGATTCTAAACATTATTCCGGTCCTTCCTCCGGATCTGAGACCTCTGGTCCCCCTGGATGGAGGGCGATTTGCCACATCGGACCTCAATGACCTTTATCGCAGGGTCATCAATCGGAATAATCGACTCAAGAAGCTCAAAGAGCTGGATGCCCCGGACATCATCATACGTAATGAAAAAAGGATGCTCCAGGAGGCAGTGGACGTCCTCTTTGATAATGGCCGGAGGGGCCGGGTAGTTACAGGGCCGAACAAACGTCCCTTGAAATCATTATCAGATATGCTGAAGGGCAAGCAGGGGCGTTTTCGTCAAAATCTCCTTGGAAAGAGGGTCGATTACTCAGGACGTTCGGTCATTGTAGTTGGTCCGGAACTCAGGCTTCATCAGTGCGGTCTGCCAAAGCGGATGGCAATAGAGCTCTTTAAGCCCTTTATTTACAATAAGCTCGAAGAAAAGGGTCTTGTTACCACTATCAAGAGTGCAAAGAAGATGGTGGAAAAGGAGGCCCCTGAGGTATGGGATGCCCTTGATGAAGTTGTAAGGGAACATCCTGTTTTGCTGAATCGTGCTCCCACCTTGCACCGTTTGGGTATTCAGGCCTTTGAGCCCATACTCATTGAAGGTAAGGCCATTCAGCTCCATCCTTTGGTATGCGTTGCATACAATGCTGATTTCGATGGGGACCAGATGGCAGTCCATGTCCCCCTGTCAGTGGAGGCCCAGACAGAAGCAAGGGTACTCATGATGTCAACCAACAACCTGCTTTCTCCTGCCCATGGAGAGCCTATCATCATGGCTACTCAGGATATAGTCCTTGGTATATATTATATGACCAGGGATAGGTTAAATGCAAAGGGTGAAGGCAAGATATTTGGCTCCATGGAAGAGGTGCTACTTGCGTGGGAGGCGGATGTTGTCCATCTGCAGGCCAGGATTAAGGTCAGGATTCGAGGCGAGCTGACAGAGACCACTGTGGGCCGGGTAATTCTCTCGGATATTCTACCTGAGGAGGTGCCTTTTTCTATTATTAATAAGACCATGCGCAAGAAGGACCTTGCCAGACTCATTAATGAGAGTTACCGCATAGCAGGGGCCAAGAAGACAGTGATTCTGGCGGATCGCCTCAAGGACACGGGATACCGTTTCGCCACTCTGGCCGGGATTTCCGTTGGCATAAACCATATGATGGTTCCGGTGCAAAAGGAGGAAATTCTTGAAAAGGCTCAGGAAGAGGTGTCAGAGGTCCAGCACCAGTACTCTGAGGGTCTTATTACTGACGGAGAACAGTACAACAAGGTGATTGACATATGGACCAGGGCTACAGATGAGGTGGCGAAGGAGATGATGGAGGGTATCTCAGTAGAATACCACCGTGGGGCTGACGGAAAGGCGATATCCGCCCCCAGTTTCAATCCTATTTTTATTATGGCTGATTCCGGCGCCAGGGGCAGTAAGGACCAGATCAGGCAGCTTGCAGGAATGCGCGGCCTGATGGCTAAACCGTCAGGTGAGATCATAGAGACTCCAATTCAGGCAAATTTCCGTGAGGGCTTGAGTGTGCTGGAGTATTTTGTATCTACTCATGGGGCACGGAAGGGTTTGGCAGACACGGCCCTTAAGACCGCTAACTCCGGCTACCTCACCCGGCGTCTGGTTGATGTTGCTCAGGACGCCACCATAACAGGGGAGGATTGCGGAACCATTGACGGCATAGAGATTGGGCATTTGTTGGAGGGTGGTGAGATTATCCAGCGTCTGGGCGAGCGTATCCTTGGGCGTGTAGCCCTGATGGACATAGTTGATCCTGTGACAGGAGAGGTCCTTGTCAAGTCCGGCGAGCAGATTGGCGAGGAAGGGGTCCGTAAGATCGAAGAAGCGGGTATTCCCAATGTTGAGATTCGATCTGTGCTCACCTGCAGGTCTCCTTATGGGGTCTGCGCCAAGTGCTACGGGAGAGATCTGGCCCGTGGCGGCATTGTGGCCATGGGGGAGGCAATCGGCATCATAGCCGCAGAGTCCATAGGGGAACCGGGAACACAACTTACCATGCGGACCTTTCACATTGGTGGTACTGCCAGCGGTAAGGTGGAGCAGGCTGAAATTCGCTCAAGGGGGTCTGGTGCGGTGCGTTTTGAGAGGTTGAATGCCGTGCGAAATCCGGCCGGCCGACAGGTAGTGTTGAACCGAAACGGAGAAATAGTGATTGTGGCCCCGGATGGACGTGAGAGGGAGCGCTTTCCAGTAATATACGGCGCCGAATTGGTAGTAGAGGAAGGCCAGGAGATAGAGGCAGGGAAGAAGCTTGCCCAGTGGGATCCGTTTACCGTACCGATTCTTACAGAGGTGCCCGGGGTAGTGAAGTTCGGGGATCTTACTGAGGGCATCACCATACAGGAGAAGGTGGATCCGGTCACCGGAAAGGCAAGCAGGGTGGTGATACAGTATCGTGCAGCAGATTACCAGCCCAGGATTTCCATAAAGGACGAGAAAGGACGCACCTCGAAGCTGGCCAAGGGCAAAGGCGAGGCCCGTTACCAGCTCCCGGTCGGGGCCATTATAACTGCCAATGAGGGAGATAAGATAGCAGCAGGAGAGCCTCTAGCCAGAATCCCCAGAGAGACCACCAAGACTAAAGATATTACAGGGGGTCTTCCGAGGATCGCCGAACTCTTTGAGGTAAGAAAACCCAAGGAGTATGCTGTTATTACAGAAATCGACGGAGTGGTTTCTTTCGGCAAGGACATTAAGAGCAAGAGGCGGGTGGTTGTTACCCCGGAGTATGGTGACGCAAAGGAATACCTGGTACCCAAGGGCAAGTATATAAGGGTCCATGAAGGAGATTATATCAGGGCCGGTGAGTCGTTGATGGACGGGGTCATCGATCCCCATGACTATCTCAGGGTGAAAGGCATAAAGGACCTCGCCCGATATATGGTGGGCGAGATTCAAGAGGTATACAGGCTCCAGGGTGTAAAGATTAATGATAAACACATCGAAGTGATAGTGCGGCAGATGCTGCGCAAGGTAAAAATCACCGGTGTGGGAGACAGTACATTCATGCTTGGAGAGCAGGTTGAACGTCGCCGCTTTGAGGAGGAAAATGATCGGATAATGGCAGAAGAAAAAGGCGAGCCTGCTTCGGCTGAACCTATGCTTCTTGGTATTACCAGGGCGTCTCTCAGCACAGATAGCTTTATTTCAGCAGCATCTTTCCAGGAGACTACCAAGGTCCTGACCGAAGCCTCTATAGCCGGGAAGGTGGATTACCTGAGAGGGCTGAAAGAAAACGTAATCATGGGACGCCTTATACCTGCCGGTACGGGCAAGGTGTTCTACGAAGAAAAAGAGCGCAGACGGGCAGCGGCGGATTGATGGTGATGTGCGAGGAACAGGGTAAGGCCGGGCAAAAAGCTCGGCCTTTTTTATTAGGGCCTGTCCTTACCTTTCATATCCTGGTAGTTCGATTGTATCGCATGAGCCGGTATCACACGTGTGATGCTCCACAGGAGGTCGACGTCGGGAAGCACTACTTAGGCGTTTATCTACAGCAACATTGGCAACACTCATGAGTTTGCCGACATTGGAACTCTCGCATTTGGGGCACGAAACTGAGTCCATCTCATTTTTGCTCATAATGAGGAGCTCAAATATGTAGTCACAATTCAAACACCTAAATTCATGAATGGGCATGTTATTAGTCCTCCATATTACTTTTGAATTCTAAATTTTGAATTTAATAACTTTAATATTAATTGTTCCTTGTCTATCTTGCAACCGGCAGTGTAGGGGAATGTACGGCTTATTATGGATCTGATTGAATTTGCGGCTAAGCTTAAAAAAAGAGCAGGCGGTGATGCGGGGATGGTCTTGATCCACAATGGGATTGTGCGGAATTCCAGCAGGGACGGAAGACCTGTTAAATCCATTGAGGTAAAAGCGGATTGGGGGAAGTTGTCCCGGATACTGGCCGATACGCGAAAACTCCCTGGAATTATGGCGGCTGAGGCTGAAATACAAGAGGGAAGACTGGGCGTGGGAGAAGATATTATGCTTCTCGGACTTGCCGGAAGTACCAGGGAATATGTTATTACGGCACTGGCATCTACTTTGGACAGAATAAAGAAAGATGTCACCATAAAGCAGGAGTTCAGTAGTTGACAATACAGGAAGATAGTGATCTACGGCCTGAGATGATAAAGGTATGCAGGCAATTATATAATAAGGGCTTGATTGCCGCTGCAGATGGAAATGTAAGCGTCCGACTTTCCGGAGGGGACATCCTTATAACTCCCAGCGGGGTGCACAAGGGCTTTTTGAATGAGGCGGACCTGGTTGTGGTGGACTCTGAAGGGCATGTCCTTAAGGGGCTGGGTCGTCCCTCTTCAGAGCTGGTCATGCACACGGCAATCTACCGGCAGGACCCGGGGGCCACGGCAGTAGTGCATACCCATCCTCCCTGGACTCTGGCGCTCAGCCTGTCAGGAAATCAACTGTCGCCTCATTTGTTGATTGAGGGCAAGATGTTTCTGGGAGAGGTGACCATAGTGCCCTTTGAAATGCCAGGCACCGAGGCTTTGGCCCGTGCGGTTGTGGATGCACTGCATAATGGACCTGCCCAGATCCTTGCCCATCATGGAGCTGTCACCAGGGGGCCGAGTCTTTGGAAGGCCTTTGAACTCATGGAATGCCTGGAGCACACTTCCCGCATAACAGCATTGGCAAAGATGCTGGGAGAACCCACGCCCTTGCCGGAAGGAAAAGTATGATAGAAATACGTCAGCTCCAAGTCTTTTTGGCTGTGTGGGAAAATCGCAGCTTCAGCCGGGCAGCCCACGAGGTGCACCTTACTCAGCCGACAGTAAGCGGTCACATTCGGGTCCTGGAAGAGACTTTGGGCGTTCGATTGTTTGACCGAAGCGGGAAAGATGTAACGCCAACCAAGGCCGGCGAAGTTCTTTATCCTTTTGCGCGTCAGATATTAAGACTTAATCTCCAGGCTGAACGGGAAATTGTCATGTTTTTAGGGCAGGAAAAAGGTAGCCTGGACCTTGGAGGCAGCAATATCCCAGGGCAGTATATTCTTCCGGGTGTGATCGGTCGATTCAAGGCTGAGCGCCCCAATATCAAGGTGATATTGCGTATATCGGATACGGCCGCAATCGTTGCTGCTGTTGCCAATGGTGAACTGGAACTCGGGATGGTAGGGGCTGTTGTCCAGAAAAAAGGCCTTAGCTTTGAACCCTGCTTTCACGATGACATGGTCCTGATCGTACCACCGGGTCACCGCCTTGCTGATTTTAGGCAGGTGTCTATAGATGATCTTGCGTCCGAGCCCTTTGTTTTGAGAGAGAAGGGGTCGGGCACACGTTTGGCCACGGAGCGTGCCATGCAGGCTGCAGGAAATTTTCAGCTCAGCGACCTTCAAATTGTGGCAGAGATGGGGAGTACTGAAGCAATCCGCCAGGCGGTGAGGGCAGGGCTTGGGTGCTCCATTATTTCCCGGCGTGCCGTGACGGACGATCTGGAACACGGCTTATTACACGCCCCTGTCCTGGAAGGAGTCCAACTTAGCAGACAGTTCCATCTGATATGGCATAATCAGCGGGTTCTTTCACCTCTTGCTCATGCCTTTCGGAGTTTTTTGCTGTCAGAAAACTCTTCTTGAAAAGATTTTGTAATTCTTCACGCCTTCCCAGACGTATACTACATAACCTCTGCTACTGACACAGTGCGATCTCCAAGCATATTCACATAGCTTCCCAGTTCGTTGTCATACCATCCGTAGATGACCGCCTGGGTGATTGCTATTTTCAACATGTCCTGCCCGATTTTCTGTAGAGTCTCTTGTCCCGCGATTTGACTTACCTTTTGTAGATCTATGCTTACTTCTGCTGTGCGGGTATGGGTTTCATTGGCCTCAATAATAGCCCCGGCTTTTGGAAGTCCGATAATGTCACAGGAGACATTCTGTTCTTCAGTATAATGAAGATATCCACGGGAATCGCGAGATGCAGCATCCCTGTAAATTGTGTTTATTACCTCCTTCCGGATCGATTCACCCGACGGTTCTTCCTGCAGGTTCACTACCAGAATAATCAATGAACCGGTTGTAGTTGGAATCCTCACGGATTGAGCAATAAACCCGATCTGTTTCATCTCCGGTATCACAAGTGCGAGGGTATTTGCCGCCCCTGTCGTGGTCAATATGATGTTATTCAGGACGCTCCGATTCTTTCGCAGATCTATTGCCCCTGATTTTGGAAGCCGGTCCAGGACCTGTTGAGAGCCTGTCACTGCGTGGACAGTAGCCATTGAAGCAGTCAGGATTTTTTTAGAGCCAAAAGAGTCCAGAAGGGGTTTCATCATGTGTGCCAGGCAGGTGGTTGTACATGAAGCATTGGAGACAATCCTGTGCACTCGCGGGTCATAATCATTTTCATTAATGCCCATAACGGTCGTAACAGCGTCATCAGGCATGGGTTTGGTCTTATCTTTTATTTTAAAAGGGGCTGAGACAATAACCTTTTTTGCCCCGCTCTCAAGGTGGCCCCTCACAGAACCCTTTGGTTCATCAGGAGAAACGGTAGGATCAGTGAATTGTCCTGTAGTATCTACCACGAGCCTGGCACCATGTTCCCGCCAGCCAATATCTTTCGGATTTCTGGAATGCCGCAATATCTTGATCTTCATGCCGTCTACGGTCATGGATCCTGCCTTTTCGTCTACATCCCGGATTACTTTCTTTCCCTTGTACCCATAAATGTAACCACCAAGGGATCCATAAGTAGAATCTCTTTCCAGGTAGTGTGCCAGATCCATTAGCGAGGTTCCAACACTTCGTCCCAGGTTGACCACTATTTCATTAAAATACTTCCGCGCAACATGGTGCCACAATGTGAGTTTCCCAATTCTTCCAAGGCCGTTGATGCCCAGTTTTAGGCTGTTATTACCCTCATTTTTTGAGATATTTTCCATCTTAGTCCCTTTCCATTTTTTTGATCTTCATTTGACCTGAGTAGATAGATCCCTCCAGGCCGTCAATGCTGATCCAGTCTCCTGATTTCAGCTCTTTCCTATTCAATGAACAGGTCCTTTGCTTCTCCATGCA
>JAUXDR010000072.1 GCA_030618205.1 Deltaproteobacteria bacterium
TCGCGGATCAATAATGCCTTCAGGTCGCTATAGTTGACGTTAGACACGAGGAAATTAAAAAAACCAACTCGTCCCGATTAGAAACATGACTGTGTTCGTGCCGCAGTTCGGATGTTCGATACCGGCATTCGACAAGTGGAATCCACGCACCTCCATGGTTATGGATACGTCCTCGCGGAAAAAATAATGCGTACCGAATCCTATTTGAACATTGAATTCGAATGTTGTACTCAGGTCGTCTTCACGGATGTCGGTAGCCGAGAGTCCCACGGCACCGCCCACATACGGCACCCAGGGACTGTCGGTGATAAAATTGTATCGCGGGCCGACCGAACCACCAACCACGTATCTTCCATGGGGATGAAACTGACCCCCTGCGAAAAAATTGCCCCTGACCTCGAAGTTGCCTTGATACCACTTGCCCCCAGCTAACAAATTGCTTAAAATCCAACCGCAGTGACCGAACGCGAGGGCTAGATGGTGTGATTTTTTACTCCCGAGAATTTCCAAGCCCAAGCCCGGCCCCAATGCAAACCCCAAATTCCTGGCGCCCTTGCGGAATCCGCTGCCGATACCGTTTTCCCAGATCGCAGAAAATCCAGCTTGAAGTTCCACCTCCGCTGCTTGCGAGGTCTCGGCCCAGACCGACGAACTGAATGCAACGAAAAAAGCGAAAAGAAGAGTCGGCAAAAAAAAGCGCCTATCAGTGCTATTTTTCATAGTTACACGTCAACTGTAATGACAGGGGCTTTCGTCGCCCCCGAAGCTGATCTGGCTCGTACCCCGGACTATTTCATATCACAAAGTGATATTGGACGCACGGTCAAAAGACCGGTACTCGGTTCGCCGGTGCATGGAGCTCCAGACAGCTACGGACCTCCTTCTGTTTTTTTATCATCAGATAAGGAGGATTAAAAGTATGAAACCTGTAGTTAAGGTCAGCGCTGGCCTGGACGTCCATAGAAAAAACGTCATGGCTACAATGAGGGAGCTTATCAAGAAAGTCTGGGAAGTTGATCCCCTGCACCGCTTTTTGACATTTTTGACATTTGGGGCCTGTCACAAGTATTTTTCGACATAATCGAAATACGCCTTAAGTACCATATCCGGGTCCTCTAATGGCGGATAATGACCTACCGGTGAAGCAAGCTCTATGAGTGATGAACCTGGTAATAATTTGCGCCATTGTTTATTGGTGGCCTCGCCAATCAGCTCATCTGAAGGACTATTTATCAGGCACAGTGGTACGGTGGTTTCTTGAAGCGCATTTACCCATCGGTCTCTTTTATGAGTTCGCTCATTTAAGTACTGGATGACCTCTGGAGTTCGTCGATGGCCGTCATTATAGGTAAGCAACTCCCAGAATTCTTTCATTTCCTGTGATGACGGTTGTGTTTCAGAGCCAAATGTATTGGAAAAATTATGTTTAAAAATCCAATACGGGGTTGGAAAATTCCTGGCAACGGCCCCTCCCACGGAAGTAAGAAGAAACTTCTGCATCAGGGTCGTTTTGGCTGCTTCCGGGAATATCCCGCCGTTTATGAAACACACGGACTGAAGACAGATTTTTGGGCTGCCTTCATTAAAGCGAGCAAGCAATTCCTGAGCTACCAAGCTTCCATAAGCATGGGCCAAGATGTGTGTTTCTTTGACTTTTAACTTACTTAGCAGTTCCTCAACAACGTCGGTCAAATAAGTGATGGAATAATCCCCACCCGGCGGTTTGTCCGAGAATCCCGACCCCAACAGATCCAGAGCCACCACCCTGAAATGCCGGGCCAGTTCAGGCCACATCCGGTGCCACCCCCACGATGCAGTAGGGTAAGCATGGAGCAATAATAATTCCGGCCCTTCACCTTCGACAACATAAAATATTTGATGTGATTTAATGGTAACAAATTGGCCCTTGTCTTTCCATTCACTTAACTTTATATCCGTGTGGTTTAATTCACAGGACAATATTTTTGATTCGCTGGCGCTTCCAATAATAAGCTTGTTTTTATATAATGCGGCCACACTTCCCCCGGACAATTGCACACCGGAACTACTATAAATCTCCTGAAAATCATACCCTTCTTCATTGATCCTAATTTTCAAAACCTGCGAGGGAGATGTTGCCTGCGGGTTTTTAAAATGTTTTGCAAGGGCAATCAAATTGGGCTGAACAGCAACCAGCAGGCTCCCATCTTGTGAAACAGTAATATTATCTACGCCAACGCGGACAAAATGGGAATTTAGAAGATTCAAACGGCCTGATGCATGGTCTCTTTGAAAAACATTTATATTTCCTGCCAGGGTTTCTGATACATAAACTGATTTTCCGTCGTTACTAAGGTTGATACCGTTCGGGAAGGACAGATTTTCAGCAACAATTTGAAAATCCGAGCCGTCATAATAAACTACGCGACCTTTGCGTAATTGAAGTAAAGCATCGATTTTAAGTCCGATACCATTATAAGGCCTGTTAATATCTGTCAGGTAAAACTGTCTTGGCCCCACAGCAACCAGATCGTTGGGCCACTTGGTCAACCTGCTTTCTATGGTTTCAAGGTGTTGTAACTGGTCGTTTAGCTGAGTCGCAAACACTTCAACGGTTTGCCTGCCATCCTGCCGATGGTTGATTACAAAAAGCAGATTGTCCCCTTCATTGTCCTGATACAAACTGAATCCATGAGGATGAAAATCTTCCACCTGATCGGGACATATCAGTTTGGGACCGGCCTGGGGGGCTTTTAGGTCCAGGCTGTAGATTCCACCACGAACATGAGCGCCACGCATAGGTGCCCAACGGTTATAACTTATAAAATATAAGATTTCTTTTTTGTGGTCTATTTGCAGGTCTTCAGGGCCGGGCAGGTTGGCCAGGATGGAACAATTTGCATTGTTTAAATTTTTGACCTTCAGGAATGCGCCAAGGTGCGAAAGCTGGTAAAGGACAAAGACAGCGATTATTATGAGGACGGAAGAAGCCGCGATAAATATTTTTCTACCCATGTATTTTGCCAGGCTTTTTTATATGTCCATTTTTCTGAAGCTGCTTGAGAATCCTCAAAATACCAAAACCAAGTATAACTCGATAAATGGAAAATAAATAGTTATTAAGTTATCGTGTTGGCAGATTACCCCTTTTCTGCGAACCTGTCAGTTGGTATTGAGGTCTTCCGGGTGGAAAAATTCGGGAGTGCAATTCAGATTACAAGTTGATGGATTTGGGCGAGATGTGGAAAATGGGCTCTTCAATTTGAATAGGGTGCCATGCAAGCAGAGACCGCATATCATTGCCGGTTGGAGCTTATCTGTGACTGTTACATAAAACTCCTCAAGGACCTGAAAACTCAATCTGCCAACTGTGACCATCGACACGTTGGAGGCAAAGAAGATCCCATGTCAGCATGGAATGTGATTATTCTCTATAGTGTATCTTTAATCTTACTCACCATCTCTTTCATAGCAGATAAACACAAGACAAAAGCGGCGCTAAAGAAGACATTGGAAGAGTTTCTTAAGCTTGCTCGTCCACTTTGTCTCCTTATTGTACTTGTTGCAATTTCCCTCTATTTCTTTTCCGAAGAGAGAATATCTGACCTATTAGGTCAAAAGGCCGCGTTTTCAGACATTATTCTTGCTGCTTTGTTAGGGTCTGTGGCTGCGCTACCCGGGTTCATCGCTTTTCCTATGGCGGGTATTTTGCGCGGATTAGGTATTGCCTGGTCAGTCATCGCTGCGTTCACGAACTCTCTAATGCTTGTAGGGGTGCTTACATTCCCCCTGGAGAGGAGAGTTTTGGGCACAAAAGTGGCTCTTATGCGGAACATTGCATGTTTTGCAATAGCTGTAGTCGCTGCCGCAGCTATTGGTCTGGTTTTGGGAGATTGGTTTTGAAAAAAGCACTCTGGATCCTTGCTGTTATTTTATGGTGCCTGTTTCTTGCTTTCTCTTTCTTCTTCTCCTATCGTCCCGGAGAGATAATAGGAAAACATTTTCTAACATTTGGGGGCAGTTTGCTTGGCCTCCTCCCCCCTGCTTTTGTCCTCATAGGATTATTTCATGTATGGATAAAGCAAGATACTATCATGAAACATATGGGGCACGAAGCGGGGCTTAAGGGTCACTTATGGGCAATACTTTTATCGAGCAGTATTTTGGGCGGCCTTCCGGTGGCACTCCCTGTGGCAATGGCGATTTATAGTAAAGGTGCAACCCTGTCTGTTGCACTTACTTTTCTTGGTGCATCCTGTGTATGCAGGGTACCAATGACCATATTTGAGGCTTCGTTCCTTGGTATCCCCTTTGCTTTTGTTCGCTGGGGGATCTCACTTCCTTTGATCGTGCTATCATCATATGCTGTAGTATGGATAGTGGGCGATGAAATCTTGCCAGGCAAGGACTTAAAATAGAACGACAGGATCTACAGGATAGACAGGCTTTGTTGGTACACGTAGACGTCATTCTGGCGAAAGCCGGAATCCAGTCTTTTTAAACAGTTAGATCGGTCAGGCGAGGGGGTTCCTCCACTTCAGTTTGGGGAAACGAGCGAAATCAGAATCGGTAGAGGCCAACTCGCAGCCATGTTCAATGGCAAGAGCTGCCAAATGTGCGTCTGTCACCAGATTGGCGACAGCCTGACCATCCGTGAGCATCTGTTTGAAAACAGTCCAGTGTCGCTCGGTCGGCCGAACGACTCTCGTACAGGGCTGATCCAACCAGCTCTGTACACGAGAAAGTGCTTGTTCGAGAGAGAGCGGGTACTCGAAGACCCTTGGATTAGTCCCTATACGAATAAATGCAGACAGAACCGTCCAGCACAGACAGACAACTCCAGTTCCGGATAGCTGGCCATCCCACCATGCACGCGCTTGCTGATGACGGGACTGAAGAGAGTCTTCCGCATACAATAGAATATTGGCATCGACGAGAATCAACGGGAATCCTCACCTTCAATCTGGGCCAGCAGTTCTTGTATATTATCTAGATTGCGGCCGTACCGGAGGCCCATTTTGTGAGGTTTCGTTTTGTAGCGACGCTGCTTTGCTGGTTGTTCCACATGGTCCAGGCCGGCACGAAGAGCTTCGTTGACAATCGTCTTAAATGGTGTGCTCAATTTGGCCGCAACGGCCCGTGCCCGTTCCATCACATCATCATCTATTGATAGTGTCGTTCTCATATTGCCATCATAGCATCTTTTGAAATGATGTCAAGACATCATTTCATGTTTTAAGGCGAACACCAAGCTTGAGGGACGTGGGTGGAGCGGCAGCGTAACCCACGTCCCTCTCAAAGCTTTTGTGTACGCCCGGCATGGGCGTGATACTTATGGGGTGAAGTCCCCTGTATATGAACCCCGTTCCATCATCTGATGATGGTAACGAAAGTACTGGCCGAATGGGCCTTCTCAGCCTGTTCCTGGCCATGCCCTATTAGAATATGTCTATTAATAAAGGACGTCCCCAAAGTTCCCATTGTTGCCTATACAGATTCCTGTCCCAAAACAGACCGACCTGGAGCAATACCCGTATACCACAAAGCCTCGCACACAACTGGGCTTCATGAACAATGGAGGGTGACCCTACGAGATCAGGCAGCTAATTTCTTTTCGTTCTCAATAATGATTTTGGGGTCCTGATTTTTAGGAGGAACTGGAAGCCCTTGTTCTTTCAGTAGACCAATATGCTCTTTTATACCCCATTTTGCTTTGTATAAACAATCTTCCACGGAGTGACCTATTCCTGAAAAGCCTTGCAAGTCAGGAGAGTAGAAGCCAAAATAATCAGGTTCATCAGTAGCTTCGATCACTAAGGAATATGGTAATTCAATCATGTCAGTGCCCGCCTTTCGAGTATTTTATTCCTGATGCCCTTAGAATGCTATGACAAGTGCCTGTTGGGACCTCCTTTGCCCCGTGATAGTCAACCCGAATCAGTCTATTCCATCCGGTTTTTCCATAATACCGTATTGATCCCTTCTGTTTTACAATCATAAACCCATTGCTTTCGAGCAATTTAACCAATTTACTAAATTTCAATTGATTTCTCCAATTTCATC
>JAUXDR010000034.1 GCA_030618205.1 Deltaproteobacteria bacterium
CCGCAATCCACACAGTAGGTGTTCCGTTCACGTCTGCTTTTCGCATGTTTTTCCTCACTACACACTTTAGCGGGAATCTTGTTATTCACCACCTCGCCGCACATTGAACAAAAGCGCACCGGTGCATTTGGACGCCCGTGGTTGAAGTTGGGACAACGGCCTTCTCGCGTCATCATCTTTACTCTCCTTCCCCATTGTTTCTACCTTTCATTTCGCTGAGGGGGCAGCACCATCCAGTATATACTCTACACGGTCACAAATTGCGCTCTTTTAATCAGTCAGGATTGCAAAGAAAATTTGTAAGCGTTCACGGGTAGGGGGTGTTTCTTGGAACGGCCTAACGGAAGCCCCGTAGTTTTCTTGGCTTTTGCTCTGGGGGAAACCGCAGCGCCGGAGTGCAACGGAGGCGAATGCGGAGGGGGCAAGATATCCCCCAGGGCAAAAGCCTCAGAAAATAAAGGGCTGAAATGTGGAAGTAAAAAGAAATGCCCTTTACCCGTGAACGGTTACGAAAATTTAAACTACGAAGGGAACGACGATTGTAGTTAAAAAATAGTTTTATCTTCGTGTTCTTCTTGTCTTGCTACTCCTCTCTGGGGCGGATCTTTGGCCATTTCTTCCTGAAAAGGACCTTTCTTACAGGATTCAAGCGGTCAACAAAACATATACCCTTCAGGTGGTCCAACTCATGCTGTATACACCGGGCGAGGATGCCTTCAGCCTCTATCCTGACTTCCTTTTCGTTCCGGTCATATCCCGTCAGATGCAATCTGAGAGCTCGTTTTACAGGCGCTACATAGTTTGGAACGCTCAGACAACCCTCTTCACCCACTTCCTCTCCTTCCAATTCTGTGATACGAGGATTTATGAGTACTATGGGGTTAGGGCCATCTTCAGTGGGGGTTATATCCATAACCACGAGTTGTGTGAGTTTACCTATCTGGTTTGCTGCAAGGCCTATCCCTTTGGCCTTGTACATCATTTCCAGCATCCGGTCGATCAGGCCCTGGAATTCCCCGTCTATCCTCTCAACAGGTAGGGCCTCTTGCCTTAATATCTCATGTGGATAGATTAGTATCTTCATAACAACAAAATAATAATGTCTGCAGGATGGCCAAGCAAGCACTACCTCGGAAATTATGAGAGTTCATGCCCTTAGAAAAGACCTTCTGAGACCCGCGGCCCGGGATTTCCGGCTCCTTCTGAGTCGCGGATACCCGAGGAAGTCAGCCCTTTTATTTGTAGGAAACCACTTCCAGCTCCATCAAGGAGAGCGGGACCTGCTTTATCGCGGGGTCTTCACCAGGGAGCAGAGTATGGCACGGTATGCTAAGATAGTGCGCGTGGGGGCAATCAAAGGGGAAAAGCTGATCATAGACGGCCACAACGTACTTATAACTCTTGAGAGTGCCATAAGGGGCAGGTCAGTACTTCTGGCAGATGACAATTTCGTCCGGGACATCAGCCGGATATTTCGCCGCTTCAGGCCCACAGATCGTACAAAGGCCGCCTGGGCCCTTGTTGAAGGACTCCTTTCAGACTATCCGCCTTGCCATGTTACAGTGCTTCTTGATGCCCCTCTTCCCAAGAGCGGGGAGCTTGCGGCAAGAATCAGACAATGGATGAAACACGCAGAAATCAAGGGGGATGTCACTACAGCCGCAAGACCTGAATCATCCCTTCTGGCGCTTGAAGGTATTAAGGCAAGTGCAGACTCGGTAATCATAGACCGTTCCACCAGAGTTTTTGACCTTGCAGGCCACATCATAAGACGGAGATTACATATTAAACCAATGTTAATTCCATAGCTGATTCCGCTGAAAAAACCCAATCTGCGGCGTTGCTTCAATTTTCCAGTCACTGCGACGTACGATCAGTACGTCTCATTCCTGGAAAATTTCGCGCCTTGCATCTCGGGCTTTTTGAGCGGAATCATGTTTCAGGCTTTTTGCAGTGTAATCATAACTGTTAATTCGAGAAATTATGAGAGCTACTTTAACTCCCATTGTAGTTGTATTGGCCTTTATGCTCCTCTTTCCTGCAGTCCTGGTAGCAGGCATTGTCGATGATTCCGGGAACTGGATCCACAGACTTGGAAGGCTCTGGGCAAAAATTATCATTAGGACGTCTGGTGTCAAGATAGAGGTACAGGGCCACGGGCATATACCTGGAGGAGAACCTGTGATATTCGCCTGCAACCATGCAAGCCAACTTGACATACCTATAGTGCATGAGGCCTTGCCTGTACAATTCCGTTTTGTAGTCAAAAAAGAGCTTTTCAAGATACCCCTGTTTGGCTTTGCTCTGCATCACGCAGGTTATATACCTATTGACAGGTCCGGTGGTAAGGCCGCCTTGCGCAGCCTGCAAGAAGCTGCTGAGAGAGTAAAAAAAGGCACCCCTATAGTCATCTTCCCGGAGGGTACCCGCAGCCCTGACGGCCGATTGATGCCCTTTAAGGTAGGAGGAATACTGATTGCAATTAAGGCCGGATGCCCTATAGTGCCTGTAGCCATAAGCGGCAGCCACAATGTGCTTCCCAAGGGGAGCATCAGGGTACGCTCAGGCCGGATAAAGGTGACCTTCGGCCTCCCTGTTCAGACTGTGGGCCCGGAAGGCCCTATCCCCAAAGATATTGTGACAAAAGAAGTGTGGGATAGCATTTCCGCCATGCTGGATGAAGAAACCATAGCCAAATCCTGACCATTTATGCCATCCTGGATACTACCTACCGCAGCTTTTATACTGGGGTTGATTATTCTCGCCGGCGGGGCCGAAGCTCTTATTAGAGGAGCTATACGCATGGCTCGCCTTTGGAAAGTCAGTCCCATTGTAATCGGCCTCACCATTGTAGCCTTTGGCACTTCAGCTCCGGAGATGGGCGTGGCATTGTCAGCAGCCCTTTCCGGCCAGCCTGATATCACCATGGGAAACATCTTGGGGAGCAATATAGCCAATACAGGACTGATCCTGGGGCTTGGGGCACTGCTCACTCCATTGACTGTCCGTCTGAGGATGCTCAGAACAGAGATACCCTTGTTAATAGTGGTAAGCATGGCTCTCTGGGCATTTGCAACAATGGGCCACCTGGGGCGCCTGGCAGGCCTGATCTTACTCATCACCTTTGTTGCCTATTGCTTGGCCCTGTATCGTCACAGCCGGAAAGAACCCTATACACTCCAAGTAGAATTCGACAAGTCTCTCAACCGCAAAAGTTCCTTTTGGCTTGACCTTGTACTGGTTATAGCCGGGCTGGCAGGGCTGGTTATCGGTTCCAAATCACTGGTTTGGGGGGCTGAAAACATTGCGGTGTATCTGGGTATACCTGAACTCATTGTGGGCCTGATTCTGACAGCTATAGGCACCTCCCTGCCTGAACTTGCCACAACAGTGTCAGCGGCCCGTAAGGGCCAGGCAGACCTGATCCTTGGAAATGTAATAGGAAGCAATCTATCTAACCTGTGTGCCGTACTTGGCGTCACTGCTTGTATTACCCCAATTGATATCAACCCGGACCTGCTCCACAGGGATTTCCCTGTAATGATTGCCTTCAGCCTGGTCCTGTTGCCTGTTATGAGGATTGGGATGAAAGTGACTCGATGGGAGGGAGCAGCCCTGCTCCTGTCGTACAGCGTGTATGTTATCTTCTTGGCGGTCTTCTGAATAGGGACAGCAGCTTTGCAGAATAATAGAAATGTAATGACCCTGCCCGAGATGGTCAGGCGCTCGGCCTGCGAGTTTGAACGCCGGCCCGCACTTATTGCAAGAGAGCCTCAGGGAGACAGGGGTATCACCTTTGGTGAACTTGGTAGTAAGGTTGAATCCTTGGCCAGAGGGCTGATAGCTTGTGGTTTAAAGAAAAACACTAATTGCGCAATACTTGGGCCGAATTCCCCTGAATGGGCCGTCGCCTATCTGGCCATTACCTCTGCCGGTGGGATCTGTGTGCCTATAGATACCCTGTTAAGCGAAAACGAGATACTACACCTGATGGCTGACGCCAAGGTGGATATGGCCTTTGTGGCTCCCAAATTCCTGGACTGCGTACTCGACACCACCAAGGGCTTTCCAAAACCAAAACAGGTGACAGCCCTGACCCTGGATACCAAAGACATCCCAGGGGATGCGATGCCCTTTGAAGAACTTGTCAGCAAAGGACAACAATCACAAAAGCCGTTACCACACAGGATTCCTGAGGACATAGCCGCCATAATTTACACATCAGGTACTACCGGCAGCCCCAAGGGCGTCATGTTGACCCACGGCAACATAGTTTCAGACATAACTGCCTGCTATCAAGCAATAAAGTTTAAGCAGGATCACTTCCTCTCGGTCCTGCCAATGCACCACATGTTCGAGTGTACGGCCGGTTTTCTCCTTCCTATATACAGCGGCTCCACAATCACTTTTGCCCGGAGTCTCAAGTCCCGCAGCATACTGGAGGACTTGAAGGCAAGCAGGGCCACTGTGATGTTCGGTGTCCCTTTGCTATTCCGGAAAATGCTGGATGGAATCCATCGCGCCATCAGCCGTACACCTTCTGCGCAACAAATGATATTTCACTTACTTATGAATGCAGTCAAGACAAGTGAAAAGCTGGGCATAAAGAACCTGGGCATACATTTATTCAGAAGCCTCAGAGAACAGGCCGGGCTCGGTTCCCTTCGTTTTCTGGTGGTTGGGGGCGCCCCGCTTATGCCACGAATCCCCAGGGAATTCAGGTGGCTGGGAATCAAGATGCTACAAGGCTATGGGCTTACCGAGGCAAGTCCGGTACTTACCTTCAACCCTGTGGATAAACCCGTGGATGAAAGCGTGGGCAAACCTCTTTCCGGTGTAGAAGTCAGGATACTCGAACCGGACGAGACCGGCGTTGGGGAACTCGCATTTAAAGGCCCAATGATTATGAAAGGATATTATAAGGCCCCTGAGGTCACGCGTGAGGTGCTGGACTCAGACGGCTGGCTGAAGACCGGGGACCTGGGTTATCAGGATAAAAAAGGCTATCTGTACATCTGCGGGAGGGCAAAGAACATTATTGTCACTCCTGCGGGGAAAAACATCTACCCTGAGGAAATAGAGGCCGAGATCAACCTGAGGCCCCTTATCCTGGAATCAATGGTCTATGGCCACAAGAAAGAGAGTGGAGAAGAAGTCCGTGCAGTGATAGTTCCTGACTACGAGGCCATTGGCAAACACTCTCCAAAAAAACACCTGAGCGATCAGGACATACACAAGCTCATAGCCAAAGAGGTCAAAACAGCAAACCAGACACTGGCTGCTTTCAAAAGAGTCAGGTCCTTCACTTTGACAGATGAAGAATTCCCTAAGACCTCTACCAGAAAGATCAAACGCCACCTATTTAAGGAGCTCAAAGATAAAAGCTGAAAGCTGAAAGGGATTGATTACGATAGCTTTTTTATCTTTGAGCTTTTATCTTTGAGCTTTCAGCTTCATGCTTTCAGCTCTTATACAACGCAGCAGATGGGGTATTTTCAGCGGAATCAAGAAATGATGCTCTATAATGATTGACTGGTCTTCAAATCTAAATCCAACTCAGTATAAGGCCGTAACACACAGGGTCGGCCCACTTCTTGTTGTTGCAGGACCCGGCACAGGTAAAACCAGGGTCCTCAGCTACCGAATCGGACACCTTATAGAAACAGGTGCTGCCAAACCTGACCAGATACTTGCCATGACCTTTACCAGCCAGGCAGCAAAGGAGATCTCTGAGCGCGTATCCCGGCTCCTGAACAGCGAACTCTCCACGGAGTGCGTACATAATGGGCAAAAAATCCCCAAAATAAGCACATTTCATGGCTGGGCACTTGGATTTTTAAAACAGACCCTGGGTGAAGACGCACGGCTTCCCATAGACGAGAAAGACGCCAGGGACCTTTGCCAAGAGGCAGCAAAGAAATTGGGATTATCAAACACAAAACCTCAAGGACTTTATGAACGTATCTCAAAGGCCAAGCAGCACTTCCCCCCAAGGATAAATGAAGACGAAGATCTGGAGGCCCTGATTCAGGCATATCATGGACTCCTTGAAAAACACGGTCTCTGGGACTATGACGACCTTCTCCTGGAGGCCCTGCGACTCCTCGAACATACTGAAATCAGGGCAAAATTTCTTGGGGATTTTCCCTTTGTCCTGGTGGATGAATTCCAGGACATAAGTCCTGCCCAGTATACCCTGATAAAGTCAATGGCAAGGAAAGACGGAAACATTACAGTAATCGGTGACCCAAACCAGGCCATTTACGGATTCAGGGGCGCAAGTCCTGAGTTCATACATTGTTTTAATGCGGATTTCGAGGGTGTTAAAACCGTGGTTCTGGACACTGTCTACAGGTGTCCCCAGGTATTTCTCGATGCTGCAACAAGCATCATCAAAGACAGATCGGCTGTGCGTCTGAAATCCGTCAAGCACAAGACGCCGAAAATCAGGATTAAACCCTTTGGGGATCCCTCGGCTGAGGCAAAGTGGGTGGCAAGGACCATTGAACAGATAGTGGGTGGACTCAGCTTTGTTTCACTTGACAGTGGCACAGCCGGCGGTAACACCCTGAGAAGCCTTTCAGATGTAGCGGTACTCTTCAGGGCCAAAGCGTTGGGAAACCCGGTTGCCGAGGCACTATCAAGACAGGGAATACCCTTTCAGCGGGCAGACACCCCTGATCCGCTTGCCCAAAAAGAACTTCGCTCTATATGGCGTCTCTGGGAAGTCCTGAAGGGACGAACTGTCCGGTATCATCTGCTAAAACTCCCGGGTGGTAAGAATCTGTGGAACAGAAAACTTCCGGACTTAAAACCCGGACTTCAGGGCAAAGATGGTCCTCAACTCCTGAGTTACATAATCAATATTCTTGATCTTGACCCAAACAGGCCTCTTCTCAGGACCCTTGCGCGTGCCATCAAAAGACATCCGCACGTGGACTCCCTTGCAGTCCTGCTTCGTAACGAGGCCGACATGCTGGATATCAACATAGAAGCCGTGTCCCTGCTTTCGATCCATGCGGCCAAGGGCCTTGAGTTCCCGGTAGTCTTCCTGATCGGATGTGAGCCCGGAATACTTCCATGGAAAGAGGCAGACCAGGAAGAGGAAAGACGGCTTTTTTACGTAGGCCTTACCAGGGCATCTGAAGAAATATACCTGAGCCACGTGAAACACCGAAGGCTTTTTGGACAGATGATGCATGGCGGCCCAAGCCCCTTTATTGCCGACATCCCTGAAAAACTACTGGTCAGAGAAAAGGCCCAAAAACCCAAAGTACCTCGAAGGCCAAGGCAGAAAAAACTCTTTTAAGAGCTGAGCCGCTCAGGGACCAATATACGCATTCTATCCTCCACTTGACCAAGAGTTGTATTTGATACGCTTCCATACACCCAGTGGTCTGGTTGTTTGCGGATAAATCCGGACCTGCAAAAGACGCAAGGGGGCCGCACTCTTTTTAAATGCTTTTTTTTCGCCTCTCGAAAAAAGAGTAGAGATTATAAAACAGGCTTAAGAAAGCCCGCTTACCCAATTTGCAGGGATGTATGATATAGTATAGGGGTAATAAAGAGGAATTGCCGGGACGGTATCGGTACATGAGGTTGCTCCGGGTTGGAAAAATAGTTCTCCACAAATAATAAAGGCACCATTTACATCCTTCTGTGTCCCTTATGATCTTCAAATTATCCATATGGGCGGGCAGAATATTTTTAGCTTTCCTTGCCTTTGATCCGGCGCTCACAATTGTTTCCAAACTCAAATTGTCTATCTCCTCACCCGGCCGGTATTTATCCATTTCAGGCAAAGAGCCGTTCCACTGACTCCTTAATAGTTCAA
>JAUXDR010000277.1 GCA_030618205.1 Deltaproteobacteria bacterium
TCGTAGCTGGGGAGGAGCCGCTTGTGCACCTTGGCCAGGACCTTTCCCTCTTCAAACAGGATGGCCGTATTGTGTATGGGTTTCCCGGCCCTTTTGGTATTTGGTGAAACGCAACCACACAGGACAGCAATCCCTTTTACCTCGGACATCAGCCGATCCATGGCCTGCAGGTTGTCCTGTATAAATTCTTTACGTTCCAGCAGATCCCGTGGGGGATAACCACATACTGCAAGCTCAGGGAATATGACCAATTCACACCCTTCATCCCTGGCCTTTCCGGCAAGTCGAACTATTTGGGCCACATTGTGCTTAAAGCCCCCTATTGTAGGATCGTACTGTGCCAGACCTATTTTCACTTCAATCACCAGAACCGCTTGCAAAACCCATCTTTTGTCCAATGGCTGCGTTGCTCACCCAATCACTAAATCACCAAATCACCAAATCACCAAATTATCACATTCCCTTATGGCACTCTTCCACAACCTCCTGCAGCTCTTTATTCAGCTCCGGGGGCAGACCGTTGATTCTTACGTCCAGGAATCCCCGGACTATGGTGGATGTAGCCTCTTCTTCATCAAGACCCCGGGCCATGAGGTATTCGATCTCCTCCTGGGCGATTCGGCCTACAGCAGCTTCGTGGGACATATCCACATCCGCCACATGGGCCTCAAGCTCGGGTATGGCGTGAATCACGCCGTGTTCCGCCAATATCAGGCCCTGGCACTCAAGGTGCGCCTTAATATTAGCGGCAAGGCCGACAAGGTGTCCCCTGGCCACTACCCGGCCACCGAAAGATATGGTCCTGGATATTATCTCGGACCTGCTTCCTGGGGCCTTAAGTATGACCTTGGCGCCAGTGTCTATATCTGAGCCCTCAGGGGCCACGATGACCGAGTTAAAACGGGCCAGAGCATTTGGACCGGCAAGAGTGGCTGTTGGAAATGTCTGGACAGACTTTACCCCCTTAAGGGAGATGTAGTTGGAGATAAAGACGCCGTCCTCCTCTACCCTGATACCCGTACGGGGCCTCACGTAGACATTTTCACCCCAGTTATGGATCATGGTAAAGGTGAGTTTTGCCCCCTTTTTGACATAAAATTCAGATATTCCAATGTGCAGCCCTGACGTCAGATGGGGATGGGTGGAGCATCCTGTGATGATATGTAGCTCAGAACCCTCTTCTGCTATCACTATGTTATGAATGCGCTGGGCTACGTTTTCATTCCGGATGTAAAGGCAGGTCTGAAGTGGATAAATTACCTTTTCACCAGGAAGAGCCCGAATGAAATACCCGTTATCGAGTTCCTGATCAGCTTCCCTGGTAAAAGCATCTTTCTCTGCAGGTACCAGTTTCCACCAATAGTCCTTGAGGCCGTTGTATTTCTTGAGCGCCTCTGTGATAGGAAGCATCTCTACGCCCGGTGACTCACAATCACACTTCTGGACACTGCAGTTTGTCTGAATAAAGGTACCTGCCCTATCCAGACCTGTAAGATCGATTCCGGTCTGTTTGAGTCTTTCAAGTTCCTCTTCTTCAAACTCCCCTATATCTTTTGGTCCCTCTATCTCAGAAGCGGGCGTGAAGGTCTTCAGCAGGTCCTCATCACTTAAGTCCTTTGTATCGTAATGGTTTTCTGAATAATTCATATCTTAAAGCCTTGTTCGAATAGACGGCATTTGGCGCATTCCTCATAGCCATAATTCTTGATTCTCTCAAATATATCCCGGGGGTTTCCATGGCAGTATATCTGCCCGTTCAACATGACATGTCCCCTGTCGGCATTTACGTAGTTGAGTATAAGTCCGGTGTGTGTAATTATCAGACCGGACTTCTGGCGGTTTTTGCGCAGTTCTTTTTGTAACAGCTTGCGGATCATCGCACATATAACATCCAGGTTCTCAATGTCCACACCGGATTCCGGCTCATCAAG
>JAUXDR010000031.1 GCA_030618205.1 Deltaproteobacteria bacterium
CAGGGCACCGCATCTGCTTTGTTGTCGGGCACTTGAAGTACAGGAAGTACGTCTGCGTACCCTCCGCCTCGCATCTGCAGCACCCTGTAAACGCTTACAGTTCGGTGGGTTGCGGTAAAAAGGGCGTTGTAATCCCGTGAACGGTTACATTAATTTCAATGGAGTGACAATGGATGATAAAGGGACAAATTGGGAGAGGATAGCCCGTTTTCTTTTTGAAGGGTCAATGCTCAAACATACCTGGAGAACAGGCTATCCGTTTCTGGGTAAGGGCAGGGAATCAGTGGCTGCCCATACGTTTGGTGTGATCCTAAGTGCCATGATGCTGGCAAGAGATGTCCCTGGAGTGGATATGGAAAGACTCTTGAAGCTGTGCCTGGTACATGATCTCCCCGAGGCCAGGACAGGGGATGCCAACGCAGTACACAAGCGGTATGTGACTATAGATGAAAAATCAGCAATCACAGAAATGACTCAAGGACTTCCAGGCGGTGAAGAGATAGCGGATTTGCTGTCAGAGTTTAGGGATTGTAAGACAATAGAGTCAGTATTGGCCCATGACGCGGATCAGCTCGATATGTTACTTTCTCTTAAAGAACATTTGGACACTGGAAGCAGTGATGCAGCGCTTTGGATACCCTATGTCAAGGACAGGTTAAAAACGGAAGGGGCCAAGGCCCTTGCCGGTGCCATTTTGAAGGAACATTGGGCGAGTTGGTGGATGAGGCAGTTGCTTGGAGACAATTTTAGATAAGGAGACAGTATGATGAACAGGATCAGAAATATAACGGTTTTTGTTTTATTCGCATTTTTTGTATCTTTTCTTGCAGCCGGATCAGCCTTGGCGGATTCTCAGGAACGCACAAAGGAATTTACTCTGTTTTATACTGGGAATACCCTGGGTTATCTTGATCCGTGTTTTGGTTGAGGGGGAAAGGAGATCGGGGGAATCGCCCGGCGGGTCCGGTGGGTCCGTGATAATGTTCAGAGCCGTGACAACTTCCTTTTTTTAGACGCTGGTAATTTTCTTTTCAGAAATGAAGCAGCACCTTCAGAAGCGGCAATTGCCAATGCCAGGCTTCTCTTGGATTTCTACAGTGATATGGGTTACACGGCCCTTTGTATAGGCAGGAGAGATCTTGCAGGCTCAACCATGTCTCTGGTGGAAGAGACCATGAAAAGGGGTTTGAGGCCCTTGTCTTCAAACCTGCGCTACAAGGGTGAGGCCGTATTTGAGCCCTATGGGATATTTGAGGTTAATAGTACGAAAGTAGGCGTCCTTGCCGTTACGTCTCCTAAGTTGAGCCAGCGGACCAAGGCAGACGGTGTGGAGGTGCTCGATCCTTCAGCCCGGCTTAAATCCCTGATCCCGGAGCTTAAGAACAGGGTCGATGTAATAGTGTTGTTGTCAAACCTCGGTGAGTTTGAGGACAGGAAGCTGGCAAGCACTGTTGATGGTATAGACGTTATTATCGGAAGCGGTTCCGGTGGACAGCGTTATCAGCCATTGAAAGTGGGAAAGGCCTATCTTTTAAGGGGTAATATAAAGGGCAAGTCAGTAGGAAAAGTTAGGGTGAAACTCAATTCCGAGGGAGGCATACAGGGGCTGAATAATGAGCTGCATCATCTACAGGCAAGACTTCCTGTGGATGAAGCTGCAATAAGGGAAATAAAAGAGTTAAAACAGAAATACTCTGGCCACAAGGCCGTTGTTACCAAGCCTAGTTCTGCCAAAAATTCCTTCCTGGAAGCCATTGAAGAAGCAAAAAAGAGGAAGGGGCAGGAGGGCCAGACGAATGCAACAATATCAAATCCGTTCACAGAACTCTTGAAAAAAAGGAGTAAGACCCTGGGCGATCCTTCCAAGTCTAATCCCTTCTCCCAAAAACCTGCTTCTGAGGTGAGTGAGCCTGAATGATCTCCGGAAAACTGAAGGCCGGTTATCTGGTGACAGAAATGATGCCGGAACCAGATGCGTCAGGTGCGGTGCATGCCTCTCAGTGTGCCCGGTATATGACGTAACCAGACATGAGCGCTTTTCCCCCAGGGGAAAATACAGACTTATTATGGAAATTATCGGCAAAGGCCCAAATTCCGCTCCGGAAGGCCAAGGTCCTGGAAAGAATGTGCTTCCGTTCAAGGTGCTTGAGACCTTAAAAGATTGTCTTCAGTGCGGAGCCTGTGGTTACATATGTCCTGCCGGGGTGGAGTTAAATGCCCTGGTCAGAAGTGCCAGGGGAGCAAGCTACGACGCCAAAGGGCTTTCCACTCCCTGGTGGCTATGGGATATCCTCAAGAGTCGCAGGCTGACTCCCTTGCTGGCAAAGCTCTTTGCCGGCATCCCCGGTACAAGCGGCCTTATCTGGCGTCTGCTTGGTCTTACAGGCCGGACCTCACAGGATAAAAAGCCTCCACATTTTGAAATGCCTTCTCTTGCGCAAAGGCCGGCCCTTTCCCGAAGGCATTTCAGGTTGCTTGATCCGAGTTGCGGGGTTGATTCCAGGCCAGGACCCAGAATAGCTCTTTTTCTGGGATGCGTTCAGAACTACCTCTATCCGGAGGTGGCTGAGGCCATGATCCGGTGTTTAGGGGGCAAGGTGCTGGTACCTTTGGGACAGGTGTGCTGCGGTATGCCTGCATGGTCAGCAGGTGCGCAGGAAACCGCGAAAGAACTCGTGCTTCAAAATCTTAAGGCCTTTGAAAAGGCGAGGGCGGATTTCATTGTTACCGGATGTGCTGCCTGTGCCTCCATGATTAAAGAATGGCCAAAATTGTTCAGTGAAAAAGATCCAAAAAAAGAAATTGCCGGCAATTTGGCAGATAAGGTCATGGAGTTTAGCCGGCTTGTGGTTGAGCTAAAGGTATTACCTCTCAGAGAGTCAAGGGACAGGTCGGTCACGGTGACGTATCATGCTCCATGTCATCAACGATTCGATCTGGGCGGTGTGGGGGAAAGCGAAGACCTGCTGGACAGGATGTTCTCAGATGACTTCAGGCCAATGTCTCATGAATGCTGTGGACAGGGGGGGCTTTTTAGTATTGGAAATCCTGAGCTTGCCTGGCAGATTTTCGAGAAGAGGCTTTCTGCATGGGACAGGACAGGCGCATCCACTGTAGTTACCACATGCTCAGGATGTCTGCTGCAGTGGAGGGCAGGGACTGCTCATCAAACCGGTGGTCCCAGGGTGTTACACCTGGCGGAACTTATTGATGGTTTGGGTGAAAATGCCCAATCTGCGACGCACAAATAAATGTTGAATGTTAAATGTTGAATTAAGGTAAAAATATGTGTCTTTTAAATCTTCTTCCTTAATTCAACATTCAAAATTCACCATTCAGCATTGTCTATAGTAGGTGATGGCTCATAGGTGAAAAAAGTCCAGGATCATTATTTTAAAAAGGCCAAGAAGCAGGGTTTTCCGGCCCGTTCGGTCTATAAGCTGGAAGAGGCCCAAAAGAAATACCGGTTTCTGAAGCCAGGTCAGACCGTCCTGGACCTTGGAGCATATCCAGGTTCCTGGTCAAAGTATGCAGCCGGAGTGGCAGGGCCGAAGGGCCTGGTTGTGGCAGTTGATATCCAAAAATTTGGTGTAATGGCAGATAATGTCTGCCTATTGCAGAGAGATGTCTATGATCTCAAGGCCTCAAAGCTTAGAGAGATTTCCACTTATTTCGACGTTGTGCTTAGCGATATGGCCCCCAAGACTACCGGCCGCAAGGACGTGGATCACTTCAGGTCTGTAGCTCTTGCAGAGCGAGCTTTAGTTTTGGCCAAAGAGTTGCTGAAACCAGGTGGCACCTTTTTTTGCAAGGTTTTCCAGGGGGAGGATCTCCCTTCTTTCCGGGACAAATGCAGAGAGAGTTTCAGGTCAGTTCGTGTGGTCAAGCCAAAGAGTTCCAGGCCGGAGAGTGTGGAGATGTTTTTACTGTGTATAGATAGAAAACAGCACACCGGATGATTGCCACACTTCTATTTATTGGCTAGTCTGGTTTATATACTGTTAACTGGAGATAAATCAATGTCCCTATTCAAAACGGATTTCCCCGGCCTTAATCTGTTGCACAGGGGAAAGGTGAGAGACATTTACAAAGTGGGGGGGTACTTACTGATTGTAGCAACGGATCGTCTCTCTGCCTTTGATGTTGTTCTTCCCACGCCCATACCGGGAAAGGGTAGCATCCTCACTCAGATGTCGCTGTTCTGGTTTGAGGAATTAAAAGACCTGGTGCCGAATCATCTGGTTCAGGCAGATGTAACTCAGTTTCCGGAAGACTTGAAACCATTTTCAAAGTCCCTTGAGGGCCGCAGCATGTTGGTCAAAGAGGCAAAGCCCTTGCCTGTTGAGTGTATAGTCAGGGGATATATTGCAGGCTCCGGCTGGAAAGACTATCTCCGGACAGGTTCTGTATGTGGTATCAAGCTACCTGAAGGGATGCTTGAGTCGCAGCAGCTTCCGGATGCCATCTTTACGCCTTCCACCAAGGCTGATGTTGGTTCTCACGACGAAAACATAAGCTTTGAAGAGGTCCGGAAGCTGCTTGGCAAAGATGTTGCCGAAAAGGCCAGGGATATCAGCATCAGGCTTTACAAAACAGCTGCAGATTATGCGAGAGAAAGAGGAGTGATCATTGCTGATACAAAGTTTGAGCTCGGCATATCCGGCGGAGAGCTTATACTGATTGACGAGGTCTTGACCCCTGATTCATCCAGGTTCTGGCCTGCTGAGGACTATAGCCCGGGCAGGTCACAGCCGAGTTTTGACAAGCAGTTTGTGAGAGACTACCTGGAGTCCATTTCATGGGATAAAAAGCCACCAGGACCTGATCTCCCTGCAGATATCGCAGAAAAGACCCGCCAGCGATATCTGGAGGCCTTGCGGCGTCTTACTGAAAATTAAATGGGCGATTAGCGATTAGCGGTTAGCTATTAGTTTAATGATTACAGGATGTTTTGCTATTACAAACTTTTACTCGTTGAGTATTATTTCTAATTAACGTAATGCCTTGATTTTTCCAAGCTAACTGCTAATGGCTAACAGCTAATCGCTCAACTTAGGTGAAACCTAGGAGATTTTAACATGGGAATAAGGGCCGGATTGTCCGTAATGACAGTTGTTCTGGTGAGCATCTGGCTTCTTGTCCCCATTGGGTTATCCTTTGCAGAGAAAAGCGCTTTTGTACGCTACATCATTGATGGCGACACAATAGTTCTCAAAAAAGGAACAAAGGTACGCTATAGGGGGATTAATTCTCCGGAGATACCTCATGAGGACACACCCGGAGAGCCTTTGGGATGGGCAGCCACCAAACGTAACAGGCAACTGGTCCAGGGCAGGCCGGTCAGGCTGGTCCAGGATGATGAAAAGAGGGATCGCTTCGGCCGGCTGCTGGCCTATGTATTTCTCCCTGATGGTCGAATGGTCAATGAAATACTTGTCCGCGAGGGCATGGCCTTTGTGTGTTTTTCTAAGAAAGGATCGCCTTTCAGCAAGAGACTGCTTGCTGCACAGAGAGAGGCCATAGACGCCGGGCGTGGTATATGGTCAATTCCGCCGGTCAAGCCTGAACCTTATTATGTGGGCAATCGCCAATCCCTCCGCTTTCATAGGCCCTCATGTCCTTATGGGAAAAAGATGAGTAGATCAAACCGGGTAATTTTTAAATCACGATCCGATGCCTGCAAGGAGGGTTTTTGCCGATGCAAGAAGTGTCTGCCCTGAAAATGGCTACGACGATAGTAATTAGAGATCCCGGATACCTTGAACATGACCAGGGCCCTGGTCATCCGGAATCACCTGATCGTCTGAGGGTTATTTATGAGCGTTTAGACCGGGAAGATGTAAAAGGCCGGTTCAAGACCATTGTCCCAAGATCAGCCGGCCGGGATGAGCTTTTATGGAATCACACAGGTGATTACATAGATAAGATAGCCAAGACCGCCGGCAAAGATTTTTACCGGCTGGATCCGGATACAGCTACAAGCGCAGGCTCGTGGGAAGCGGCTTGCCTGGCTGTTGGAGGAGTTTTTGCCGCCATGGATGAAATAGCCGGGCCTGATGCGCAAAATGGATTTGCCTTGTTACGTCCTCCGGGACACCATGCAGAAAAAGATCGTGCCATGGGCTTTTGCATTTTTAATAATGTGGCCCTTGGCGCTCATTATGCGAAACAGGTCCTTGGTTGCGAACGGGTCTTGATCGTAGACTGGGATCTTCATCACGGGAACGGTACCCAGCACAGCTTTTATAATGATTCCGGCGTATTATACTTTTCTACCCATCAGTATCCCTATTATCCGGGAAGCGGCAGTGTAGATCAAATGGGCAAAGGCGATGGAAAGGGCTTTACTGTAAATGTGCCTTTGAGCCCTGGTGCCGGAGATGAGGACTTTGCTGCCATTTTCAATCGCCTGCTCGTGCCAATAGGGAAATCCTTTTCTCCAGACTTCATACTCGTTTCAGCCGGGTTTGATACTTACCTGGATGATCCCCTGGGAGGCATGGAAGTCACTGTAAATGGCTTTGCCTATATGGCAAGGGTTTTGCTCAATCTTGCAGAGTCGTGCTGTAATGGCCGGATACTATTCTGCCTTGAAGGAGGTTATAACTTTACAGGACTTAGAGATGGCGTGCTTGCGGTTTTAGATGAATGTAAGGGCAAGAGCGTTCTGGACAGTGATACTGTCTCCAGGCTGGATAATTCCGGGCCCGGACCCCAAGTAATAGAACATGTAATGGATATCCATAAGGATTATTGGTCTTTTGTATGACTAAAAACTCAAAAGGCCTGCCGGTTTGAACCGGCAGGCCTTCTAATTTTGCATTCCGTGGCCACGGTACAAAAAATAGGGTAAAGTCCAAAAAGACACTTACCCTATTCTTTTTGGCTATTTGGCTACCTTAGGATGGCATTCGCCGCACTTGGTCGGGATAATTAGTTCCTTGTTCGCCTTCTTCAAAGTCTTATGGCACCCCGCACAGTTTTCATGAATGGCTGAGTACATGTACCCCTTGATCTTTTCCGCCTTGCTCAGCTTTGGTTCGCCCTCTTTTGCCTTTGGCGCCTTGGCTCCGGTGTGGCAGGCCTCACATTTTTGGACCTCGTCCCCCTCTTTCCACACGTTCTTGCCATCCTTATACACATGGTGACAGTCGTCACAGGCAACCTTGTAATCCACATTATGTTTCTGGTGGCTAAGGGTGACTAACGACTTTTTGTGTTTTGGGAACACCTTTGATTCCATGGTGATGGTTTCTGGTCCCTTATCAGTTGCTACGGCTACGCCTGCCATTACCAGGCCGAAACAGACCGCAACCAACAGAGATAATACTTTTTTACTGCTCATCCCGCATTCTCCTCCTTATTTTAATTAATTAATAAATGATGATTCACTGAATAATCTCATAATTGAGCTTTTGAAATTTGTCAATAAAGAAATGAAATCACCTCCAATGCCAATACCGGGCCGTGGCCCCATATTTTGTCGAAAGGGCATCAAAATTCTTTACAATTCTCTAATCGCGTTGGTATGATGCGTGACCAATGCGTACTTGCTGACAGTTATTGCTCTTGTTCGGCGATTTTTTGGAGGCTACAAAGTGAAAATAGTATATGATCCGGATATACCGGCCACGCTTTATTCGTCTATTAAAGAAGTTATAAAAGAATCAATAGTCGCGCCATGCTCCTGCGGATGTGATGAGGTCTACGTTTCATTACAGGAGGAGAATAAGATAGATGTTAAATGCTACGATTGCGGTACCAGTTTTTTCGAGCTTGAGGTGGAAGTGAATGAAGAAACAATTGATCACTGAGCATCCATCTTACTAAATGATCTACTATGAATGTCATCAGAAGAGAGGGTTGCCTGAAATTTGATTCCGCTCAAAAAGCCTGAGATGCATTCCTTTATAGATCATGTTGCATTTTGAATGCTGAATTGTGAATTGTGGAAAAGATTTAAAAGACATATACCTTAATTCAACATTCAGCATTTAGCATTCAACATTTAATTGTGCGCCGCA
>JAUXDR010000191.1 GCA_030618205.1 Deltaproteobacteria bacterium
TGTCTGAGCCGTATTTCGGCAACGGCCTCTTTTGAGTGAGTGTGAAGACCGGATCCCACCTTTACCAGAATCTCACCATTTGCATCTTCTATGAGGACTTGAACGACGTCTTTTTCTGAGAGGAGGTTGTTTGCCAGACGCTCAAGCATCTTTTGATCACCTATGAGCACGCCTAGTTCAGAGTTAAGTGCTAGATATCTAGCCAGAAAGGCCATGCGGTCTTCAAAACGAATACGTAAAAAAGTTTCACCTAGGTGGGCCCCAACCAGGCCAAGGGTAACTGTTGTAGCACCAAGTAAGAGCAATACCCCCAGTAACAACCTCTGCTGAAAGGTTAAGGCCCTCATGGCACTTCTCCTTCAGACTTGGATGCCCCAACGCTGCCTAAGTATTCAGTAATCGTCTTCCATGCCTTTTCATTCCATTCTACTTCAAAGGGGGGAGAGGCAAGCCCGCACTGAGAGCCAGACAGGATATCTTCTGCCAGTTTTGCACCTAAAATCCCGACTCTTTCATAATCTATATTAAGGGCCAGAACCGCCCCTATTTCTATGAAGAAGTGGTTATAGCCTACAACTGCAATTCCATGGAGCAGAGCGTCTTTAACCAGATGTGATAGTAATGCCATTGAAATTACAGTAGAATCAGGAATAAACAACAAAGTGTCAATATTCTGATATGCTGAGGAAAGGACCTTTGTGATCTCATGTCTCTTGTGAACAGGTAAAGGTATGACACTGATCCCGAGATCAGCGCCTTCTTTTTGCGCTTGTTCGATCCACTCCCTGTTTTCCACAGGATTGTAAAGGATTCCAATTTTTCTTCTTTCCCCGAGCCGCTGTTTTATCAGGTATATCTGATCCTTAAAGGGTATCCTCAGATCCACTCCGCATGGTTCGGGATCTGCCAGTAGTTTTTGCGGATCAAGGACCATTAGGGCAATTTTTTTATCGTCAGGATTTAACGTTGACCAAACAAGGATAGATGCTTCCGGCCCTATGGCTATTAGCAGGTCATTGTATTTCTGGCTTAAATGATGGCGTATGAGTTCTGGATTTGAATTCAGATAGTATATTGTTAAGGGCTGTCTGAAGCTGGAACGTAGTCCCTCAAGGGCCATTACATAAGGTCTGATCTGCGAAGAAACTATTACTGTTATATCTGCGTTATTCTCCTTTGCGTAGAGCGGACTCAGGAATACTGACCACAAGAGAAATGCCAGGATAGTCCCTTTAATCTTTTTGGGAACTATGGCGTTTTTTTTCATTGCTTAAAATGTTTCTTGTTCTCAATGGCCCAGAGGATCTGTTGACAGAATCCTCTGATCATTTTTGTTTCCCGGGATCTGAGTTCCTGTCTTCCCAAGAGTCGTCTCGCATTATCTACCCAGTATTCCGGATTTTGAGAATTAGTCAATTCAACGGCCATAAATGCTTTTTTCAAATGTTTATACATGCCCTCAAGCTCCTTTGTGGTGGCGAGCTTTGGGTGGACCTTTTCCTCATAGCCTTTGGCTATGAATAGTTCATAGCATAATATCATAACACTTTGGGCCAAATTAATAGATGAAAAAGCTGTTGTAGGTATGTTAACAAGAGACTGGCACAGTCGTAACTGGGAGTTTGTTAGTCCACATTTCTCTGAGCCAAATAGGAGAGCAATACGATTTTTGGGGCCCAGGTCAATCAGTTTTTCTGCTATATTCCGGGGAGTATGAGTAGGTAAGCGTTGCCGGCCGGTCCGGGCCGTCGTACCCGCGACATGCTGGAATGGGCCTAAGGCTTCCTCAAGATCGTCAAAAAGGAGCATTGTTTCTATTAGGTCTGCTGCCTCATGTGTGGCCATCTTAAGCATCTTTTCCAAGTCAAGCCGATATGGACGGACAACGATTAGCTGAGGGATACCCATGTTGCGACAGCATCGGGCAGCAGCCCCAATATTTTCGGGATAGCGGGGTTCGTGAAGGATCACGCAGAAGTTATCTAAATCAGCTTTCATTTGAATGCATTTAATACCTTAAACCATAAATTCGCAATTCCTGAATTATATTGAATATGGCTGAATTAGAGAAATTTACCTTACGCATAGACCCTTCATCAGTATATTTTTTTCGTTTCATTCTTGAAGGATATGATAACATGTTCGTGCTCAGCACTGTTGACCAACGTGCAGGATTGGTTGAGGTGCGGGCAGTAAAGGGCTCGGTAAACGACCTTTTACTTATCCTTAGATCTCTGAAATCCATCATAGGCCTTGATCGTATGGACTCAAGATGTAATGCTTGGATAATGGAACAACTGATGATTTAATACGGAAATGAAACTATTAAATTTCAACAATGTGAGTGCCGCCGGCTCCCGGAATAGAGGACGCAAAAAGCTCTACCTCACCACCTTTGGCTGTCAGATGAACGATTATGACTCCCAAAGGATAGCTCAGATCCTCCATGAGAAATACGCACTGACATCAGAACCTGATAATGCGGACCTGATCCTTATAAATACTTGCTCAATCAGGGAAAAGGCAGAAAACAAGGTCTACAGCCTTGTTGGCCGCTTAAAAAAGTTCAAGAAACAAAATCCCGGTTTGATTATTGGTATAGCAGGTTGTGTTGCCCAGCAGGAAGGTGATCGTCTTTTAAAACGTCTGCCATTTATTGACCTGGTATTTGGACCACAGTGCATTTACGGTTTGCCCGACATGCTAAAGGACGTAGAAAACGGCATGGGGGCTGTCTTGCATACTGAACTCAAACATGATTTTTTAATACCCCTGGTCACTGCCCCTCTGCCTGAGCCCAACCCTGTCCAGGCATTTGTGACCATCATGCAAGGTTGTGACAACTTCTGCACCTTTTGCGTGGTTCCCTATGTACGGGGGCGCGAAGTCAGCCGTCCACCTGAGGATATCCTGGCTGAAATAAGTCAAATACTGGATGAAGGAGTAAAGGAAATTACGCTCCTGGGCCAAAATGTAAATTCCTATGGCAAAAAAGTAGGTGCCACCCACAGTTTTCCCGGTCTTCTCCGTATGGTGGCTGAAACTCCGGGTTTAGAACGTCTGAGGTTTACAACGAGTCACCCGAAAGAT
>JAUXDR010000079.1 GCA_030618205.1 Deltaproteobacteria bacterium
TGATTACCAGATAGATGCAGTGGATGCCTTTTACCAGTCCGGACGCTCTTCCGGCGGCAGCGGCATAGTTGTCTTTGCATGAGGGTCGGGCAATTAGTCCTTCCCCGGTCATTACCAACTGTATCCTGTGGGAGGACAGTGCTGCAAATGGGCCAGAGATTCGTAATTCTCCAACTTCTTCCCCCACAGTCACGTTCTGCGACATCCAGGGCGGATATCCCGGAGATGGTAACATTGACACGGCTCCCCTGTTTGTGAATGCAGAAAATGGTGATTTCCACCTCCAGGCAGGTTCTTAGTGTATAGATACTGGAACAAACGATGCCCTTGAACTTCCCGGCACGGACAAAAATGGAAAACCAAGAATCATTGACGGTGACAGCAATGGACAAGTTGTTGTAGATATGGGAAGCTATGAATTTGGTAATATTTGCGAATACGACCTGACCCATGACGGCAGATGTGACATGCAGGACTGGCTACTGTTTGGCGAGGACTGGGGAAGGACTAATTGCCCGATTCCGTATGGGTAAGGACCGAGTCCACGTGTTGTTGAAAAAAGGATGGGTGGCCTGTCACTGTCGCCCATCCTTTCCTTCACCCCATCTTGCACCGACGATCCAGACCATAAGGGCTACGTGGATACCCAGGATTAGGCGTCAACTTTTCCAAAATCGATACAGGTATACAAGTCTGTTTTGTATGAAGGCTGAAACCCCATGAAAATTCCCCCGTATCTGAAGGTGGTGCCAAAAGGCATTGTTCTGAATCTCCATGTGCAACCCAAATCCTCCCGCACGGCTTTTGCCGGCCTTCACGGTTCATCACTTAAGCTCAAGGTCCAGCCTCCCCCTGTGGATGGTGCGGCTAACAAGGCCTGCCAGCAGTTTCTGGCAAAACAATTTAATATCTCTAAATCCTCGGTTGTGCTGAAATCAGGTGCTAATTCCAGGGAAAAGGCCTTTTTGATTGCAGGCATATCTTTAGATTACGCCTTAGCCCGACTCCCCAAGTAGTACCTGAACGAAAACCCCAAATTTTGTTTTCTCAATTTGGGTCAAGGACAATTAACATATTAAGTTTATTTCCTTTTTTAAATTCAAAATTTAGAATTTAGAATTCACAATTATGTCTGAACCGCCTTTTCGTTCAGACACTAAGTAAGCTCGCAAGGTCTATGGCTTGAAGGGTCAAATTCAGGATGCAGCATGTTCATCTAAAGGATTGAAAGGCTCAAGTTGCGGGGTTAGTGAAAGTTAACAAAAAACAACCCTGAACTTTGAACCTCTGAACGTCTATTAAAATTCTTTGATCCATCGTCAATAAATCAAGTTTATCCGAAACATATCCGATAAAGGTAAAAGGACGTATTTGCGTTTTTGTAGCTAAGGACCCGTAAAGGAATAAGTCATTGGAATTCCTTTACGGGTCCTAAGTCCTGTGCGTGTTTGTATTTCGGACACCTACTAATTTTTTTAGGGAGTTTTTATGCCAGACTTTGTATGGAAAGGCACCGCGAGCAATGGCGAAATACAAAAGGGCGAGATCGAGGCCCAGGACGAGCAGGCGGCACGCCGTTTACTTCGACAACAACGAATATCTCTTTCTAAGATCAAGGCCAAGCCCAAGGACCTGCTGGAGAATATAGCATTTTTTCAAACAAAGGTGACAACGAAGGACATTGTTATCTTCACCAGGCAGTTATCCACAATGATAGATGCCGGCCTTCCCCTTGTTCAAGGGTTGGAAATCCTTGCCAGCCAGCAAGAAAACAAGACCCTTAAAAAAATACTCCTGGATACCAAGTCTGATGTTGAAGGTGGCTCCACTTTTGCTGATGCCCTGAAGAAACACCCGAAGCAGTTTGATCGTCTCTTCTGCAATATGGTTGCAGCAGGAGAGATGGGAGGGATATTGGATGATGTCTTAAAGCGTCTTGCCGACTATATGGAAAAGGCGCAGCGTCTTAAAAATAAGGTTAAAGGTGCGCTTACTTATCCTATCATAGTACTTGCCATATCCGCCATGGTAATTGGAGTAATCCTTATCTTCGTAATACCTGTGTTTGAGCAGATGTTTGCTGACTTCGGCGGTGCCCTGCCGCTTCCTACCCAGTTAGTGGTCAACCTGAGTAATTTTGTTAAATCCTATTCCCTGGTCATAATCGGCGTCTCGGTAGTTATGGTATTCCTGTTCAAAAAATACTACAAAACAGAAAAAGGAAGGCGTGTTGTAGACATGCTGATACTCAAATCCCCTGTATTCGGGCCGCTATTGAGAAAAGTGGCAGTGGCAAAACTTACCAGAACATTAGGTACTTTGTTAAACAGCGGTGTGCCCATACTTGAATCATTGAATGTCGCTGGTGGAACTGCCGGCAACAAGATGGTGGAAGAAGCCATATCGCACGTGCGCTCCAGCATCAGTGAGGGGCGGACAATTGCGCAGCCGCTTGGTGAAAGCGGGATCTTCCCCGCCATGGTAGTGCAGATGGTGTCGGTGGGTGAAACTACAGGCGCGCTGGACCAGATGCTGAACAAAATAGCGGATTTCTATGACGAGGAAGTGGAAACAGCAGTCGATGCCTTGACCAGCATGATCGAGCCCTTCATGATAGTATTCCTCGGTGGTACCGTAGGTTCCATAATCGTTGCCATGTATCTCCCCATCTTCGCGATGGCTGGGGCAGTATCAGGATAGAGGCTTGTCTGCAATGATATCATGGCGCTTCAGGTTGGTCCCCATGGCGCGGTAGAGATTTGCCAGACCCTGGTTAAAATCCACAATAGCACTGGTCTTTCGAATTCGTGCTTGAATAACGCTGTTCTGAAAAATCAGGACACGAAAGGTATCAGAAAGCCCTTCTTTAAGACGCTCCATCTCCTGTGCCAAAGTAATTTCGGCCAATTCCTCTGTACGCTCTGCAACACAGATCCGCTCAAGGCTTCGATTAACAGTCACCAAAGAGTTCTTAACCTCTTTCTCCGTAGTTTCTTCCAGGCGTTTAAGCCTATATACCGCCTGGCGTTTTTCCATGCCGGCACGGCGATAGCTTGCCTGTGAAGCGCGATTGCCCAGTGGATAGGAAAAGCGAAGCCCTGCATACCACTCATGCCCGTCCGCCTCAGACATTCGTGAAAGGGAATCCATGTAATCTCCTTCATGGGAACTTGATGCTGTAATACCGTTAACCGTATAGGATACGGGTCTATATCCGCCAGACAGGCCGTTGGCCCCTAAGGTTGCCTCCAGGTCCAGACGAGGGAGCTTCTGATTGGCATAGTATTCCAGCTTTATGTTCTGACTGGCAATTGCAATGCGCTGCTTCTGGATATCAGGACGCTTTTCCAAAGCAATAGCCAATGTCTGTTCCAAATCGGGAAAGGTCTGCTTTTTCCCTGGAATCTCTTCTGTTACGAAAGGTTCCTTATAGAGTGTATCCACTGGACGCATTCCCAGAAGGTCTCTTAATTGGTTAGCAAGAGTTTCTACCTGTTGTCTGGCAAAAATCACCTGCTCGTCCCGAGACACCATAGCGGTCTCTGCCTCCTGTACTTCAGTGACAGGAACAACGCCTGCTGCAAATTTTTCCCTGTTTCCTTCAAGAAGATTCCGTGCCAGTTCCCTGGATTCGATGCGATAGTGGAGAATCTCCTGAGCCTCCGCGAGATCGTAATAGATGAGTTCAATCTCCTCACCGATCCGCTGGGCCCGATCCAGATATCCTTCAGTGGTTTGGCTTGCCAGATTTTGGTTCATCCGAAGCTTCGCTGTATTGACATCAGTTCCGAAATCCCGAAGGAGGGGTTGGGTGAAATTCAAAAGCAGGATATTTCGATATTGTGGACGCAATGCGTCTACAGAAGAGTTGTTCATGGAACGGTTGGTTTCAAAGGATAGCTTTGACTCAAGGCCGAATTGGAACTTTTTGCGGATGCCGATATCACCACCTGTCTCCCGGTACTTATCAAAGTCGTCGTCGGAAAAAGCTATGGCCGTAGGAATTTTTTCTTCAAGAGATGATATCCCCATTTCAATCACCGGATCAAACTCCGCCTTTTCGACAGTCACGTTTTCCTGGCTGATTGGGATATTGAGTTCTTCTACCTGCAGATCCAAATTATATTGGATGCCTCTTGCAACGGCACTCTGCAATGTCAGGACCTTTGCCCCTGCCAGGATATCCTCATTGTTCTCTTGAGCTGAGGCAGGGTTGCTCAAGAAAAAAATTGCCAGAAAACTTGTAACACTCACCAGCAATATGCGTTGCAACATCATGAAGCCTCCTTCACTATGGACATCAGCACTTTTGGGAAGGCCATTTTCTCTGCTGAAACCCGCACGGCAAGTGCTGTGAATAAGTTTATTTTGTGTTTATTTTGTGTTTGTGCTGATATGCTACAATTAAGACAAATTATATTGCGACCACCTCAGCTAATTACCTATAAAACGAAACATGAGCAAGATAAATCTGACAACAACGAGATGCGAGACTGATGCCATACCTATAGCCTTTGTGGGAGCGGGCCCCGGAGACCCTGCCCTTATCACCCTAAAAGGGCATCAGCTTCTCCAGGAAGCAGACGTAGTCATCTACACAGGTTCCCTGGTCCCCAAGGACCTGATTTCTCACATCTCCGCAGCGATATACAACTCCGCAGGAATGACCCTGGAGCAAGTCGTTTCCATCATGGTCTCTGCAGCAAAATCAGGCAAACGGGTAGTACGACTCCACACAGGGGACCCTGCTATCTATAGCGCCATCCAGGAACAAATAAAGTGCCTGCGGAAAGAAAACATACCCTTTGAAGTCGTCCCTGGCGTCACAGCCGGATTTGCCGCTGCCGCTGTCCTGGGCCAGGAGCTGACAATTCCCGGGATTACGCAGACTGTCATTCTCTCCAGGATAGGTGGCCGGACCCCTGTGCCTCCATCTGAGGAATTATCGCGCCTGGCCAAGGTCCAGGCCACGCTGGTTCTTTATCTGAGCGTGGGCCATATAAGGCTGGTTCAGCAGGCCCTGCTGGCAGGCGGATACTCTTCGGATACACCTGTGGTGGTGATAGAAAAGGTAAGTTGGCCGACTCAACGTGTTGTACGTGGAGAGCTTGAAAATATTGCGATAAAGGTTGAGCAGGCAGGCATTTCAAAAACTGCCATAATATTAGTGGGAAAGGTCCTGTCTGAGCCTGAGTACCTGCATGGAAAGCGCTCCCTTCTCTATGATCCGGAGTTCTCTCATGGATACAGAAGGGGCCTGAGCCATTCAAAGGCCGGTGCCTCCTCCGAACATCCTCTTGATTGCTACTCCTCTGTAAACAACAAGGCAATCCCTCAAAAAATAATTTTTGTATATCTAACTCCTGGAGGCAGGGCCCTGGCCCACCGCCTTTCTGAATTGCTTTCCAATAAGGATATATTGATTTATTCCTACAGCGAACTGGTTGGGGACCAACTTATAAAAAAATTCTGGCAAAGAGGCACGGGGTTTGTCTTTATAATGGCAGCGGGAATAGTGATCAGGGCCATAGCCCCATTGCTTAAAAGCAAACCGGATGATCCAGCGGTTGTTGTTATGGATGAGGCAGGACATCACGCAGTAAGTCTTTTGTCCGGTCATCTTGGAGGCGCCAATGAACTGGCCGGGATACTGGCGCTAAAGGCAGGAGGACAGGCGGTTATTACCACAGCGTCTGATACGCTGGGTTTGGTGGCACTCGATATGTGGGCCAGGGTTCAGGACCTGGTCCCTGATGACCGTGCTGCCCTGAAAAAGGCATCTGCCGCCATGGTAGCATCCGGTAGCCTCA
>JAUXDR010000143.1 GCA_030618205.1 Deltaproteobacteria bacterium
ATTACCTTTTCACTCTTGCTTATCCACTCTTTTTCCATTTCTAAAGAGACTTTTCCTGTAATCTTCACCCCTAAAACAGAGCCTTCACTTTCTGGTAATTTTGTGATCATGCCATTCTCCTTTTGGAATATGACGTTGAATGTTCTTCTGTAACTATTCAGGTGGATAGACTGAAGGTAGAAGGCTGAAGTAACCGCCCGCTTCGCTCAAGACGCAAAGGACGCAAAGAAATGACGGGGATGAAAAAAAAGGCTTACCGCAGAGTTTAGAGGATTCATCTCTGTTCGATCGTTGCGAAATGCTTGAAATCCTTCAGCCTTCCACCTTCAGCCTTCCACCTTCCACCTGAATAGTTACAATTGCTGAAGGATTCGATTCGGGGACAAATGAGAAAACCTGTTAAAAACATCCTGGACACAATTGGTAATACTCCGCTTATCCCTATTCGCCGTCTCGATCCGAGCAAGGAAGTCACTATCCTGGCAAAGATGGAAAGCTTTAATCCAGGAGGCTCTATTAAAGATCGTATAGCTCTTTCCATGATTGAAGGGGCAGAAGAACGGGGAGAACTCACAAAGGACAAGATAATCCTTGAGGCAAGCAGCGGTAATACAGGCATTGGTCTTGCGATGGTATCGGCTGTAAAGGGTTATCGCTGTCTTATCGCCATGAGCGAGGCAGCCAGTATCGAGCGTCGTCAAATCATGCGGGCCTACGGTGCCGAGATCCTCCTGACTCCTGCCCGCCTGGGGACTGATGGTGCCATAGAGGCTGTATACAAGCTGGCACTTGAAAACCCTGACCGCTACTTCTGCACAGACCAGTACAACAATCCTGACAATTCTCTGGCGCACTATCATGGTACTGCCCCGGAGATCTGGAAACAGACCGAAGGCAAGGTAGATGTAGTAGTCGCCGCCATGGGGACCACCGGCACTGTGATGGGAGTTACGCAACGCTTTCGAAAGCTCAATCCAAAGGTCCGGATAGTCGGAGTGGAGCCATATTTTGGCCACGGCATCCAGGGACTTAAGAATATGAAGGAATCCTACCGGCCCGGGATCTTTGACAAGCGCCTGCCGGATGACATTGTCAATGTTCACGAAGATGAGGCCTTTGAGCTGACCAAAAGGCTTGCTCGCGAGGAAGGACTTTTTGTCGGGATGAGTTCAGGGGCTGCTATGGCTGTGGCACTTTCAGAGGCTGTGAAACTGGAAAAGGGCCTTGTGGTCGTAATTTTTCCCGATGGAGGCGACCGTTACCTGAGCACAGACATTTTTTCAGTTCCACAGGTTGAGGAGGCAGATCAGGCCAAAGCCCTGAAGCTCATTAACACCCTTACCCGGAGAAAGGAGATCTTTGAGCCATTGAATCCGGGAAAGGCAGGGATATACTCCTGCGGACCCACGGTCCATGAATTCGCCCACATGGGACTCTGCAGAAGGCTGGTGGTTGCTGATCTTTTGAAACGAGCACTTGAATACCAGGGTTATGAGGTCACCCACGTGATGAATATTACCGACCTGGATGACAAGACGATCCAGGCCGCCCTGTCCCAAGGGCTGAGTCTCAAGGAACTCACAGACCGTTATACCCAGGCATTTATGGAGGATGTATCATCCCTGAATATCAGGCCTGCTGCCTGCTATCCCAGGGCAAGCGCCCATGTCGAGGCAATGATTCAACTGACCGAGCGACTCATAGATGCGGGCTATGCATATGTCAAACACGGTTCTGTATATTTTGACATCTCAAAACTACCATCATATGGAAAGCTTTCCAGGGTGGATCTTTCCAACATTGACATCGGAAGGACAGTGGATCTTGACGACTACGAAAAGGACAGCCCTGTTGACTTCACCCTCTTCAAGCGGGTGACCCTGGATGAGCTCAAAAGGGGAATAGGGTTTGAGACAAAATGGGGGAAGGTCAGGCCGGGCTGGCACATAGAGTGTGCTGCCATGTCAATGCACTATCTGGGAGAATTTTTCGATATACATACAAGCGGCTGCGACCTTATTTTCCCCCATCATGAAAACGAGATTGCCATTGCAATGGCCCTTACGAGCCAGCCACTTGCCCGGACGTGGATTCACAGCGAGCTTATTCTGGTTGACGGAAAGAAGATGTCGCGCTCAGCAGGCAATGTTGTCACCCTGCGGGATTTAAATAAAAAGGGCTTTACCGGAAGGCATGTTAGATTTTTCCTGCTCAGGACACACTACAGAAAGCCCCTTCATTTCTCTTACGACCATCTGGAAGAATCAGCAAAGGCATTGAAGCGGTTTGACTACTTTGTCTCTGAGATCCAGGCCCTTACTATTGGTAAAGACCCTGCCGGAGAACCGGGACCGGATATTAAAAAGGCCCTGGAGGCCATGAAAAACGACTTTAACCATGCTGTTAATGATGACCTTAACATTTCAAAGGCCCTGGGAGCGATTTTCAGATTGATCAGGCATGTAAACTCGCTCATTTCCGCCCAGAGGCTTTCGCCCATGGATGCCAAAAATGTCATGGACGCCCTGCAGGATGTGGACAAGGTCCTTGGGTGCCTGGATATTTCTATCCCTGATCCTGAGCTGTCAAGGGAAATCCAGGACCTGGTCTCCCAGAGGGAGAAAGCCAGGGCCTCAAGTGACTGGGACAAGGCAGATGATATCCGGCAGCGACTCCTCAATCTTGGAGTGGAGGTAATGGACACCCCGGGCGGGATTCGCTGGAGATGGATTAAGAGGGTTTAGGGGAAAATTATGCGCACATTTTTGGATTGTATTCCATGTTTCATGATCCAGGCCTTGAGAACCGGGCGTCTGGTGGGCCTTTCCGACGAGAAAATCCGCAAACTGCTGATAGATCTGGGGGGGAAAATCAAAAATATTAAGCTGGATGATCCGCCACCTAAGACAGCAGTAATGGTATACGATCTCATAAGCAGCTATACAGGCGAAACAGACCCTTTTAAAACAGTGAAAAAGCAAGGGACTGAGAAGGCGCTTGCCCTTTATCCCCAGTTGAAAAAGGACGTCTCGGAATCTGAAGACCCTTTGGGACTTGCTATACGGCTTGCCACAATAGGAAATGTCATTGATTTCGGGATATCATCAAGTTATGACCTGGAATCAGAGATTCAAAAAATAATGGACCAGTCTTTTGGCCGATGGGATGAAGAGGAATTTAAAAAGGCAATAACCCGGGCGGACTGGATTCTCTATCTGGGTGACAACACAGGGGAGACGGTCTTTGACCGCCTGCTGATAGAAACCCTGGCACATACGGTCACTTATGTGGTCAGAGAAAAACCGATTATTAACGATGCTACCAGAGAAGACGCCCTGGAAGCAGGCCTTGACAAAACAGCAACCATCATTTCATCCGGATGTGCTGCCCCTGGTACTGTTTTGGACCAGTGCACTCCGGAATTCCGTGAGCTGTTCAGAAAAGCCCCTGTCATCATCAGTAAAGGTCAGGGGAATTACGAGACCCTATCAGAATCGGACGCCCCTATCTTTTTCTTCCTGAAGGCCAAATGTGATGTGGTGGCAAGGCACCTTGGAGTAAAAAAAGGTGATCTGGTCCTTGCTTCCAGTCCCTTAAATTAAGCGATTAGTCTTTAGCGGTTAGCTATTAGCTTAATGATTACAGGATGTTTTGCTATTACAAACTTTCACCCGTTGGGTGTTATTCTAAGTAACGTAATGTCTTGATTTTTCAAAGCTAAACGCTAATGGCTAACAGCTAATCGCTTAACTTAGGTTTCAATTTTTTTGATCTTCATTTGACCTGAGTAGATAGATCCCTCCAGGCCGTCAATGCTGATCCAGTCTCCTGATTTCAGCTCTTTCCTATTCAATGAACAGGTCCTTTGCTTCTCCATGCA
>JAUXDR010000231.1 GCA_030618205.1 Deltaproteobacteria bacterium
CCTGCCGGCATCAGCCATCAATTTTAAAATGGATAATACTGCTCCTCCACAGATATTGGTAGTAGACGACGACCGTGACATCTTGCAGGTAATGCAGATCCGCTTAAGGCTTATGGGATACCGTGTGGTAGCCTGTATAGATCCCCATGAGGCCCTGTCTGTTTTTGAACAAGGCAACTTTTCAATAGTGCTTACTGATCAGCGCATGGAAGGCCTGAAAGGCTCAGATCTTATAAGAAAAATCCATCTCAGAGACCCACACGTCCCAATTATCATCATGACTGCATATGGAACAGTGAAAGATGCGGTCAAATCAGTACAACAAGGGGCATATACCTATCTTGAGAAGCCGGTTGACACCCAGGAGTTGGAACTGCATATAAAAAGGGCCATGGAAAAGGGGGCCGTGGAGCAGAGGCTGACTCAAGAAAGGAATAAATGGGAAAGGGTCGTGGAGGGCATGGGAGTTGCTCTGGTTCTACTTAACTCGGACTATACCGTGGCATGGATGAATTCAATAGCCCAAGACCTGTATAAAGTAGGAGATTTCTCTCAAAAACAGCTCTGCACCGAGATTATTCCCCAGGATTGTCTTCCTTGTGCCCACTGTCCGGCCAAAGTAGCATTGTCGTCGGGCAAAACCCAGTCTACAGAACACCATAATCCGACAACAGATCGCTGGTTTCTGGTGACTGCAATCCCTATCCAGGATCTCCAAGGAAATATCGTACAGGCTGCGGAACTGGCTCTGGATATCACTGAAATCAAACAGGCACAGGATGTACTTCTCAAACAAGAGAGGCTTAAAGGCGCTTTTGAAATGGCAGGATCAGCAGCCCATGAGTTGACCCAACCTATGCAGTCTATCCTGGGATGGGGTGAGCTGTTGAAGAATCGTGTAAGTGAAAATGATCCAAATTTTCGAATATTGCAGTCCATATGCCAAGAGATTGAAAAACTTGGTGATCTGATTACAAAAATCAGTAGGGTGACTCGCTATGTAACCAGGAATTACCCCGGCAACATTAATATCATAGACCTGGATAAGGCCTCGACTGAGAGAAAGTAGGCGTTCAGAGGTTCGTAGTTAGCAGTTCTGAACCCTAAACCCCTGTGATTCCCTTATCTGCTGACCAGTTCAGTAAACGTAAGATCACCGGACCATCCGGGTAAAAATCCAAGACGTTGACACAAGTGAAATCCTGCTCAAGGGTAAATATGTTGTTGAGCGGAAGTCCCGTCGCTTTTGCAATCAAGACCCTGTTCACACCACCATGACTTACGATTGCTACTGCTTCCTCCTTGCACTTCTTGAGAACTTCGTCTATGACGCGCCATACCCGTAAAGCGACTTCTACCAGATTCTCTCCCTGCGGTGGTCTGTAAGACTCCGGTTTTTCCATACGTTCTGACAGGGCACCCGGATATCTTGCTTCCACGGCCTCCCAGCTAAGACCGGACCAACGGCCAAAGTCCACTTCCCTTAACTCTGACCTGGCCTCCACTACAAGGCCCCTTTTCTCGGCAATTGCTTCTGCCAGAAAGAGACAGCGGCTGAGATCGCTGCTAAAGACCATGCGGAAAGGGACGTCTTTCAGTCTATCCGCCAAGGCGAGGCTCTGTTTCCTGCCAAAGTCTGAAAGAGATACATCTTGCCGGCTGTAGAAGACACTCCCTGCATTTTCTACTTCCCCATGTCTTAAGAGGATAATGCGAGTGGGTTTTTTCATTGAGTTTTTTCAGCGGAATCAGAAATTAATTCTGCAAACCGCTGCTGCACCGAGGAACAACAAGGTCTCGGATATTTCCAGGTGGCCTCCCAGCACATCCCCTGTGACACCTCCAAGCCTTATCTTAAACCATAAAGATACCAGCAGACTCCAGGCTACTACCCCGGCAAAGAACCAGATGCCCCATAGCCCCCAGATAAACCACGCGGCACCAAGGGCCGTCGGACCGGCCAGTGCCAGGGTCCACCTGGTACCAGGCCCCACAAAGGCCTTGCCAAGGCCCCCTTCTGGCCGGGCATAGATTGACGACGACGCCGTGACATTCAGAGCCCAACGGGACAGACAGGGACACAGCAACATTACCTCCCAGGCCCCCCCACCGGACAATACTGCAAGGGCTGATGACTTAAGTAATAATACGAGTATAAGGACCAGGATTCCAAGTGCCCCGCTTTGGCTGTCCCTCATGATACTCAAGGCCTTTTCTGGCCCTGCCCCGCTTCCCAAGGCATCAGACGTGTCAGCAAGTCCATCCAGGTGCAATCCCCTGGTAAGAAAGGCCAGCAAGGCCACATCCATCACGCCCACAACAGATGGAGGCCACAGATACCTTGCTGTGCTGTCAAAACCTGCAAGCAGGCAACCGAGTAATAGGCCGACTGACGGGAAGAATGCAAGGGATGCCCTCAACTCCGAGTCTTTGAATGACAAACCGGGAGCCAGGGGAATTATGGTTAGAAATTGAAGGGCAAA
>JAUXDR010000043.1 GCA_030618205.1 Deltaproteobacteria bacterium
ATACTGAGCTTGGAATCAAAGATCAGAACCCCATCATCCAGGCTGTCTAAAAGGTATTGAAAATAAAATGAATGGCTGAGCTCAGTCTCAAGGCCTTTAACTAGGTCAGAAATAGATAAAGGCCAATCAACTATGTTTTCAAAGGCTATTCCACTCCTGAACTTGCCTTTTTCTTGTTTAACCCACCTAATTTGCCCTTTCGCAACATAATCGGTCTTGAGACCTTCTTCACCGGGCCGGAGAGTCACAGTCTCATGAGGACTGACAGGGCTATCAGACTCAATCTGTATGCCATACGGACTCAGATTAGTTGAAATTACACCCATTACAGACCCAAGGGCTTCTGTTTTCAAGCACAGAGGCACATTTAACGGTATTCGAAAAAATCGACGCCGCTCTCTCTGGACTCCTTGTTGCACAGAGCCTCCTTGTGGAAAAATTGTCATGTTAGGGGAAATAATTTATTAAGGTAATTTACATCTGCAAATAAGATACCAAAACAAAATCTTTTTTACTAATCTAATACTGGGTATACAGCCTGATATCTGGGCCTCTCTAACAAAATAAGAAAAGCTTTTCCACAAATGGAAAAGTTTTTCTATTGCATTACAAATATAAAAAAATCACACGAATGACTCTAGTTCCTTTGGCAGCTTTAGCTCCAGGCTATCGTCAACTGAACCTCTGGCCGGCATTTCTACCCCAAAATCCTTTATCTTATAAAGAAGCGCCTTGTAACTTATTTGGAGTAGCTGAGCAGCCTGTTTGCGATTACCATTAGTCCGCCTGAGGGCCTCTTCTATTACCATTTTTTCAATGCGGGCCAGACTCTTTTTTCGGATTTCCTTTAAGGATGGGAACTGTATTTGCATTTCTTGTCTGCAGTTATCGAGTACTGAATTTATCAAGGATTCATCCGGCGTCCATACCTCAGCAACAGGTCGATCTTCCGACGTCTGTTGGCCCATAGACTTAAGGATCTCTTCTTCAAGCAAATCAGGATCCTCAAGGACTATCAACCTTCTCACATAGTTCTCAAGCTCCCTTACATTTCCCGGCCAATGATATTCAGCAAATACCTTTTCAAGCTTACCGGAGATATCAATTATTCCACCCTTCGACATGCCTCTGTACTTTTGGATAAAGTGTTCAAGGAGGAGTGGAATGTCTTCCTTTCTGTCCCGAAGGGGTGGCACCACTATCTTTATGATATTGATCCGGTAATAGAAATCTTCTCTAAACTTCCCTTTTCTTACCTCCTCATCAAGATTGTGATTAGTAGCCGATATCATCCAGGTATTGACACGAATATTCCTCACCCCCCCTACACGAGCGAATTCGGAATCCTGTAATACCTGTAAAAGTTTGGCCTGCAGGGCAACAGGCATATCGCCGATTTCGTCTAGCAGTATGGTTCCTTTGTTGGCTAACTCGAATTTTCCCGGCTTTGCCTGTACTGCCCCTGTAAATGCACCACGCTCATAACCAAATAGTTCGCTCTCCAGAAGCTCGCTTGGTAGCGCAGCACAGTTAACCTTGACCAGAGGATGATCCCGACGGTAAGAACGCTCATGCAGAGTGCGGGCAACCAGTTCTTTACCTACGCCGCTCTCCCCACAAATAAGTACGTTTAAGTCGGTGTCCACCACCTGATTGATCAGATCCTTGATGCGCCTGATCGGTGGGCTATTGCCAATCATTAAGTCCATTTATTATTTGGCCCGAAGAAAAATACCCTTGATTGAGACAGAATATAAAATTAAGAATCAATAGAATCTTAGCAAGGAAGCAAATCAAAATCAACAAAGTTATTATTCTTTTGTGGCACTCCATTCAAATCAAAGAATATCTTGTTTTGTACTCTTCAAGTTATTATATTCAGACTTAAATTGAGGAATTGAGGAATTGAGGAATTGAAATCGATAGAACAACTCTCAATTTCTCAATCCCTTGAATTAGCAATTTCTGAATCAACTGATTCAAGATAACCTTATAGACTTATACAGTCCAGGAGGATGTGTTGCCTGAGATTTTAGAATCATCTGAAAGCCAGGTCGGATTTTTCATAAAAGACCCGCCACAAGAACCCCAACAACTCCTACTTGTTGACGACGATCCTACCATCTTAAACTTATTGGCAGAATTCGTTTCCCGTTTGGGGCACCAATATCGTACAGCAGGTGACGGTCTGGAAGCCATGTCATTGCTGGAGCAGTCCTCCAGCACCATCGTAATCACTGACCTCCTGATGCCCAGAATGGATGGAATGGAGCTTATTCGGGAAATCAAAAAACTCTGGCCTGAAACAGATGTAATGGCAATAACAGGATATAGTCGAGACTTTCATTACACTGACGTTATTAAAGCCGGAGCATGCGATTTCATACAAAAACCCTTTAATATGGACGAATTAGAGGCCAAACTCAACAGGATAATCAGGGAACGTGGATACAGGGCCCTGTTGAAACGACTTTCCATAAGAGATGTCCTTACAGACCTATACAACAGACGCTTTCTCGACCAAAAGCTCGAAGAGGAAGCCCAAAGGGCCACCCGCCAAAACTATCCTCTTTTTCTAATCATATTAGACCTGGATAATTTCAAGGAACTGAATGACACCTTGGGGCATCAGGCAGGAGACGAGGTGCTCCAACGCCTGGCTGGTGTGCTGAGTAATTCCATCAGACGTAATGTTGATATTCCGTTTCGCTATGGAGGCGATGAATTCGCCGTAATGATTCCCCAGGCCGGCACAAAGCAGGTAAAACAGATAGCAGAACGTATACGGCGCAATTACCTGAACGAGGACATAGGTAAGACTTCCCTTAGCTCAGGTATCTCCCGCTTCAGGAGAACAAGCAGTGGATTGCGCGAAGACATTAACGATTTTATTCACAAAGCCGATGACTCAATGTATGCCGCAAAAAAAGCAGGGGGTAATAAAGTAATATTTTACGAAGAAATAAAAAAGAATAAGTACCGGGTATCCTTCACGACAAGTCAAAAGTAGTTTACACTTTGTTGATCTTGTATTTTGGCAGTGAAACTTGAAATTAGAAATTGGGAAAAACACAAAGAAGTAGATGAGTTACCTAATTTCAAATTTCAAATTTCCAGTTTCGACATCGGCATTCAATTCGATAATACACGCTTTTTCGAAAAAAGTGTAAACTGATGAATGAAGGATGCCAAATATCGCCTCTAATTAATAAAAACCTTCTCATAATCCTTAAAGGCCTCGATTGTCCGCCCGGCACCCTGGACCACAGTTGTCAGCGGATCACTTGTAAGGTTAAACGTAAGGCCGGTCCTCAAACCCAAGAACTGAATAATGCCTCTCAGCAAAACCCCACCCCCTGTCAATGTTATTCCGTTGGCTTCTATCGAGGCTCTGATGTCCGGAGACAAAACCCCAAGCACACCCTCTATCATCTTGGCAATTGCATCCAGCGGCTTCTCCAGAACAGGCATCAGTTCCCGGGGGGTAATTACGGACGTTACCGGCACCCCTCGCAAAAAATGCTTTCCCCCCACGTTGTATTCTTGATCCAGGCCCTTTTCATCATCCCCAACCGCTCCTATCTCCCATTTAATTGTCTCTGCAGTGGTCGGACCCACCACTACACCATGTTCTTCAGTCAACCAGCGGACGATGGCATCATCAAATTCATCCCCTGCCACCCGTAAAGTCTCGCAATGTAAATACGACCACTTAGCTATTACCGCCACTTCAGTTGTGCCACCACCTATATCCAGTACCATCTGCGGCTCCTCTCCATGAACGGGGAGACCCGCGCCTATGGCAGCAGCCATGGTTTCTTCCAATAAAAATATTTTCTTGGCCCCGGCCTCTTGAGCTGCCTCAAGTACAGCCCGTTTTTCCACCTGAGTGATATTAGAAGGGACACAAATTACCACCCTTGGGGAGAATATCCCCTTTCGTTCTTGCGCACGGTTCAAGAAAACCTTGATTAACTGACTTACTGCATCAAAGTCCTCTATGATTCCGTTCTTCATAGGGCGCATAGCCGTGATACCCTCAGGAGTCCGGCCCAGATACTTTTTGGCAGCAAGCCCCACCTCAATTACCCATCCGTCACTTGAACACGCAATTACAGTAGGTTCATTTAGGACCACCCCCTCTCTCTGGACATAAATGAGGGTATTGGCAGTGCCCAAATCCATAGCCATGTCCTGTTTTATTATATTTTTAAGGTTCTTGAGCGCCACGGCATCTCCAATCATTAATGACTCGATCAAAAGAAAAAACCAGGAGCTCGGCAAGACCTCCCGGCCACCCTGACAAGTCTGTATCTCCGGTAAGTAGCCACACCAATGTGCCTGCTTCAATTGGCTGAAAGAGCCCTATCAGCACCGGACCTCTGTCAAAGGGCTCGCCAGGCCATAAAAAATAAGACTTGTGCTTATCCGTTCCATAGCGACTAAGCATCAAGTGCTTTCTGTATCTCAAAAGCCAACCGACAAGGCCTTTTTCCACATTAAAACACTGACCTTCCAGACTAATCTCTTGAGGTAGTCCAATAGTAGCCTTTATCATGAAAACATCTTTATCCCTTTCATGAAAGGCCACAAGACCACTTCTAAGTCCTAACAATTCTTTCAGACTTGTCAACAGATGCTCTATTTTTCCTGAAAGGCCATGGTGCCATTTGTTCCAACGACGATAGAACTGGAGTTCACGGTGGTTTTTCCAGGAAAACCATAAATCAGAAGCTATTATTGCACAATCTTCTAAAATGCGCTGTTTCTTTTCAGGAAAAGAATAACGATTCTTGCTGTCGACCATCAAGACCCCTGCTCCACGAAGCAGGGGAGCTGCAAGAAATGCCTTTATATTAACGTCTCTGCTGTAAATACCAAGAGTCCTGGTATCTCTATCAAAATTGGTTACGTGCAACCTCTTCCCCTCCCGTGCAACCCAGCCTATCAGCCCTTGGGCAGCCCCTATATTGCATTCAGGCACTATATAAGGGCTGAGACTCTCCCATGCCACCAGGTGGAGATCATCCCCCTGATGACTACGGATAAACAGGGCAGCAGTAAAGGAATCAAAAACATTTGCAACCAACTGGACGAGATGCTTAAGAGAAGCAGGCATAAATAGCAGGACCATATGGCGGGGTAAGCACACCCAACTCGGTGATTATGGCGGTTATAAGATAGTGAGGAGTAATATCAAAGACTGGATTTTGAACTCCCACACCCGGGGCGGCGATCTCCTTCCCGGCAAAAGTGGTAATTTCCCCGGACCCACGCTCTTCTATAGGGATCTGATCTCCGGACGGGGTGACAGGGTCAATAGTAGAAACAGGGGCAGCCACATAAAAAGGGATATCATTAGCTCTGGCAAGTTCAGCTACAGAGTACGTCCCGATCTTGTTGGCAACATCACCATTGGCTGCAATGCGATCGGCCCCAACCACCACAGCCTTGATCTGCCCCTTTTGCATCAAAAAACCTGCAGCTCCATCCACAACCAGAGTAACTGCTATCCCGTCCTTGATAAGCTCCCAGGCGGTAAGCCTGGCACCTTGAAGCCAAGGACGGGTCTCATCGGCAATGACATTGATCTCCTTGCCCTCAGAAAGGGCAGCCCTGATAACTCCAAGGGCCGTTCCATATCCACCGGTAGCAAGGCCGCCTGCATTACAGTGAGTGAGCACGCCGCCCTTTTCCGGTAAAAGGGCCTGACCATGAAATCCTATGGCCAAATTGGCCCTTACGTCTTCTGTCCAAATAGAAATGGCCTCCTTTTCTAAAATGGCTGCGAGATCGCCTGGGCTCAGATCATAATGCTTGCGCGCAAGCTTTTTTAGCCTCTCTACCGCCCACTTCAAGTTCACTGCCGTAGGCCGGGCCTGGAGCATGAAAGTCGCTTCCTCCAGCCATTTCTCTACAAAGAGATCCCTGTCTTTATCCTTGAGTCCATAAGCAGCCAAAACCATGCCAAAAGCGGCGGCGATCCCTATGGCCGGTGCTCCCCTCACCACCATATCCCTTATAGCTTGAGCAACATCTCTTGCTGATCCATACGCAAGCCAGGTCTCCTCATGAGGTAATAACCTCTGGTCTAACAAATAAAGAACGTGCTTTTCCCAACGGAGCGGTATTACAGACGTATCACCTTCGTTTTGAAGCAGGCTCAATGGCAGGTCGTTGTTTTTAGCAGCAATGTCTTTCATAGGCCCAGAGCCTTTCGCAACAGCTCGTTTACCTTTTTGGGATTTGCCTGTCCCTTTGTCTCCTTCATAACCTGTCCAACTAAAAAACCCAGGATCTTGGTCTTTCCAGCCTTGCACTTTTCCACCTCTTTTGGATGGGCCTCCACTACCTGGTCAACCACAGCGCTGAGGGTGGATTCGTCACTCACCTGGGCAACCCCTTGTTCTTCCACGATTTCTTTAGGGCTCTTTTTTGAATCATATGCCTGTTCAAGGATATCTTTTGCCATCTTGCCGCTAATAGTGCCATCATCTATCAGCTTGAGCAATTCCGCAAGGCCGGCTGGAGGTATCGGGCAGGTATCAATTTTCCGATCCTCCTGTTTTAGAAGACGGAACAGTTCTACCATTACCCAGTTGCTGACAATCTTTGGACTGGGAAACAGGGCTACGCATTCATCGAAGTAATCAGCCAGGGACTTTGAGGCTGTGAGGACTCCTGCATCATAGTCTGAAAGACCGTATTGTTCCTCAAAGCGAGCGCACTTTGCATCAGGCAGTTCAGGCAGTTCCGCCTTCACACTGTCCATCCAGGCATTATCAATCTCGACCGGGACCAAATCCGGGTCAGGAAAATATCGATAATCATGGGCCTCTTCTTTACCCCTCATTGTGACTGTTACACCCTTGGCCGCATCCCAAAGACGGGTCTCCTGCACTATCTTATGGCCATCAAGTAAAAGAGCTGTCTGACGCCTTATCTCAAACTCCAATGCCTTCTGCACGTTACGGAAAGAATTCATGTTCTTGAGTTCCGTCCTGACGCCAAAGTCTTCCCGCCCCTTGGGTCTCAAGGAGATATTGGCATCACAGCGCAGACTACCCTCTTCCATATTGCCGTCGCTGATCTCCAAATAACGGACCTGCTGTCTCATTTTCTTAAGATATGAAGCAGCCTCTTCAGGACTTCGAATATCAGGCTCGCTCACAATCTCAATCAAAGGCACACCTGTCCGATTAAGGTCCACATAGCTGACCGGCCTGTTTTCATCATGTATCAATTTGCCCGCATCCTCTTCCAAATGGATGCGGGTAATATTGATCCTCTTGGGCTGTCCGTTTATAGCGATTTCAACCCAACCGCGTTCAGCCAGAGGAAGATCATATTGAGAAATCTGATAGCCCTTGGGAAGATCAGGATAAAAATAGTGCTTTCTGGCAAAAACGCTGAAATGGGCAATTTCGCAATGTGTGG
>JAUXDR010000124.1 GCA_030618205.1 Deltaproteobacteria bacterium
CTTGATAAGGGTGTTAAAGGGGGCTGTGGGACCGCTAAGGCCTGCTTGTCTGAACAGTTCGCGAACCAAAACGGCTTGCTCTGACTCGTCTCCGCTTATACAGAAGTCCTTGATATTTGATATCCAGAACGAAATATCCGGGTCATCAAGCTCAATAATGGCCTTTTCCTTTTTTAGTGGGTTGTCTGACCACAGGTCCTCAAGCCACTGGCTTCCCCTGATAAGTCGTGCAAAACGTTCTGCCTCTCTGGCACGTTGATCCAGAATTCGCTTGACTGCCTCAGGAGATTGGACTTTTATCATCCCCTCTCTGAATTTGAAATACGTATGATCGTCTATTACCGCTCGAATAAAGGCGGCCTCATGGTCGGGCTCCACTGTCTGTTCAAATGCCAGTTCAGCCAGTTTCCCCGGAGACCAGAGTGCCTGTTCGTCTTGAACCAGTTCCCAGAGTTCAGGGATGTTGATTTTTTCTTTCAGTGCCTCTCTGCGGACATAGATTTCGTATAGTTTCTTAATACGGATATTTCTTGCTTTAGCAGATAATTGCTGTGTAGATACGTGAATAAAACGGCTGGAGGCGAGGTTGATTTCTCTCCCAAGATGGGTCAGTAAGTGATATCTGGCTCCCTTCTTAGAGATACACTGGGCGCAGATAAAACGCTGGCCTTCCAGGAATTCAACTACCTGGCTAGTTGATGTTTTCATTTGGCATAACCGTTCATACTTTTTGGCAGGGAGCGAATAACTACCATCCAGCCGGAAATCAGGGAAGGAGATTCTTGAGTTCGTCAACGGCCTGGTTAAGGCCATAGTCTGCCAGTTGGGTGGCGGTAAGCCAGCGCAAGCCTGTTTTCCTGTAGAGCCCGGCTTTCAGGAGATTTTCCATTAATGCCTGTTGTGTCTCATCAAACGTATTACGCCAAAGTGTTGCTCCGTCTGAAACCCGGATTATTTGGAGGGTAAAGGCCACAGAGGCAGGCCTTTTGACCGAATACTCTCCGCCTATGCGATCTTCAAACCTGAAGAGCTTACTGTACAATACGGCATCTACTTTGAGTTCCTCGCCAAATGCCTGGATCAACTGGAGCTTGGAAGCCTTTATATCTGTGGCTAACAGGGAATTCAAAAAACCTATGCACCGGCCTTCAGACACAATCGAGAACCTTTGATCACCCTGAAAAGCTTGAAATAAAAGACGTGTTACTTCATCGCTTGCCTCCGGCGTTATTTTGTGGACATCAGATAAAGGGCCGCTCAAGAGGCAGGTTGGCCTTTCCAGACTAGGCTGGGCAGATGCCCGGTCCATTGGAAGAACCGCAATCCGGTTTAGCACTGGAAGCGTAGGCTGTTTTGTTTCACCCCTTTTTTGAAGAAAGCCGTTGCACCCCTGCAAAAACAAAAGAGGGGCAATCAGGCAAAATAACAGCAAAAAAGTGAAAATGGCTGGGGATGTTCTAAAATTTGTACTTTTCATGTTTGTTACCCCTCCTGTTTCTGAAAACTATAGCGTCCCCTTGCTGGAAAGAGGGCCTTTTAATCTGGGATCAAACTGTGTTGCCTGATCAATAGCCCTGCCTAAGGCCTTAAAGACCGCTTCTGCAATATGATGGCTGTTTTTTCCATGGGGTACCTGAACGTGGAGAGTCATGCCGCTATTTACTACCATGGCCCGCAGGAATTCCTCAACCAGTTCCGTATCAAAATTCCCTGTTTTGGACGTAAGAAAATTTACCTTGTAAACCATATAAGGCCTGTTGCAGATGTCGAGGTTTACACAAGCCAGGGTTTCCTCCATAGGTATGGAAGCATTTCCAAAACGCTTTATGCCGCTCAAATCCCCAATCGCCTGGGCCAAAGCCTTTCCCAGACATATCCCTATATCTTCTACCGTATGATGTGCATCGACCTCCAGGTCTCCCGTGGCATTGAGATCCAGATCAAAGAAGCCATGCACAGTCCAAAGTGTCAACATATGGTCCAAAAAGGCCACCCCGGTGTTTATGGAGGCTTTCCCCTGGCCATCTATAGAAAGACTCAAGTTTATGTCGGTTTCTTTTGTAGTCCTGCTGATCTTTGCTTTTCTTGACATGAAGGTCACCTGCTCAGGTCAGTTTTAAGTTTGCTAAATTTTTGGCCGATGAGAATTGTGATAACTAATATTTCGTGAGGACATGAACAATACTGTGGCAAGGCCAAAAAAACCACCATTTTTCAATATGGAAAGTATTATAGGACCGCTCCAAAAGGAATTCAGTATACGCTTTTTTGCCTTTAATGAGATTCCATGCGCAGTGGTCTGGGCCGAACGCGGCAACATAGCTATACATGAGAACTATCACTCCCGTAGACGCCAATCATATCATGTTATATGCAGTGAAAAAGATAACCTCCTGCGCTTATGCCAAAAAATTGGTATCCCTTCAAGTTATGTTACAGCCTCAGAGCTTTATAAATTCTGGCATATGACTTGGTTTCCCAAGATAGAACATGACCTTTTAATTGAGTCATAAGTGCCTATTCAGGTCACAATAGCCCCCTTGGAGGCACTACTTACTTGCCTTGCATACCGTGCCAGGTACCCCTGAGTGATGCGCGGTTCCATCGGCTTCCAATTGCTCCGCCTTTGATCCAACTCCTCTTCAGCGACCTGAAGGCTCAGTTTCCTGGCCGGGATGTCGATTTCTATAATGTCACTCTCCTCGATCAGACCTATTGTGCCTCCGTCAGCAGCCTCAGGTGATATATGGCCGATAGCCGCGCCTTTGGTTCCCCCACTGAATCTGCCGTCGGTTATGAGGGCGACGTCTTTATCCAGTCCCATTCCAACTACAGCGGCCGTGGGGGAGAGCATCTCCGGCATACCCGGTCCACCTCTTGGCCCTTCGTAGCGGATCACTATTACATCTCCGGCCTTAATTTGTCTGTTCAGGATAGCGTCGTATGCTTCATCCTCTGAGTTAAAAATCCTGGCTGGACCCTTGTGCCTCAGCATCTCCGGAGCTACTGCAGACTGTTTAACTACAGCACCCTCAGTAGCAAGGTTTCCGTATAGTATGGCAATGCCGCCTTCTTTGTGATACGGGTCAGTAACAGGGTGAATTACATCCATATTGTTTATTACTGCCTGCTCAATATTTTTTCCAACCGTGGAGCCTGTAACTGTTTTTATATTAGTATCAATGACTCCCAGTTTATCCAGTTCCCTGATTATGGCGTGGATGCCTCCAGCCAGATCAAGCTCCTGAAGGCTGTGCGGGCCTGCAGGGATCATGCTGCAGAGATGAGGTGTCTTGGCGCTGATTTCATTAAAGAGGTCCAAGGGGAGATCCACTTCTGCCTCGTTAGCGATTGCAGGTACATGGAGCACTGTATTGGTTGAACACCCCAGTGCCATATCTACAGCAATAGCATTTTTAAAGGCAGATAGCGTGGCCACGTCCCTTGGCCTTAAATCCATTTCCACTAAGCGGACCGCCTGGGCGCCGGCGACCTTTGCGAGGCGAATCCTGGCAGCTGATATTGCGGGAATAGTGCCGTTTCCCGGAAGGGCCAGTCCCAGGGCTTCAGCAAGACAGTTCATTGAGTTTGCTGTGAACATCCCGGAACATGAGCCACATGTGGGACAGGACTCATTCTCGATTTCGTAGAGTTCCGCCTCGCTCATGTTTCCTGCCTTCACCTGACCTATCCCCTCAAATACGGAAATCAGGTTGACCTTTTGTCCCCTCCAGTCTCCTGTCAGCATGGGACCACCAGTTATAGCTATAGCAGGAATATTGAGCCTGAGCATTGCCATCAGCATACCAGGAGTTATTTTGTCGCAGTTCGGTACAAGTGCAAGGCCGTCAAAGGGGTGGGCCTGTGCCATGAGCTCGACTGAGTCAGCTATCAATTCCCTGCTGGCCAGAGAGTATCGCATCCCTAAATGATTCATGGCAATGCCGTCGCAGACACCAATCCCACCAAATTCCACAGGAGTTCCCCCTGCCATCCGGATCCCCGCCTTGACCGCATCTGTGATCTGACGCAGATGTATGTGGCCGGGGATAATTTCGTTGAAGGAGTTGGCCACGCCTATTAAGGGCCTTTGGAGTTCCTCGTCAGTGTAGCCTATGGCTTTAAATAGCGCCCTGTGGGGTGCCCGCTCCAAACCTTTTTTCATTCGGTCACTGCGCAT
>JAUXDR010000065.1 GCA_030618205.1 Deltaproteobacteria bacterium
ATGAGTGAAAGGCATTCTAATTGATGGAGATGGCAGGCCTTGCGTAGCTGCACGAAATGCCCGTCGATTGCCTTCGCGCGATGACCATTCGGTGCTGGGCGTTTTGGCCGCGGTGTAAGCACCTTTGTAATGGCTTTCGAAATCTCGTTGTAGCCCCAGAGACCCACGTTGAGACTTCGAAATGTCGGAAGACTTTTCTTGGCTAGAGGCAACTTGGAATCAGGTATGACAAGAATGGCTGCGTCGGAAAAGAAACTATAGCGATGTGCTTGCATGAGGCCCCTCCGCCAATCCGAAAGTTTGACCTCAAATGCTCTCACTGTTGGTTGCAGAGCCACGGTGGCTCTAGGGGACGCCATTTCTGAATGAACTTTACAGGTACCTTTGAACCTCTTTTAGTTCTTCAGTCTTGGCAGTCCGTCATGAAAATTCGCCACCTGCTCGCAGTGCTCGCTCGACAGCTTAACCCAACCTACGAAATATCAACAATAACCCGATGAAGTGACCACGATGCAATATCGTCACACACAAACAAGGGGGGACATATTATTTCTTTGCAGTGGCGACACACAAAGGAACAAAATTCCTATGTGAAATGGGCATGAAAGGGCAATTCTGGCACAGCCCACCCTACAAGTTGATCAACGGATCAATTACGAGCTTTATAAACATTGAAACGGAAATGATGGTTGTTTTTAACAGTTTTTGGGCTTGGTTAAAGTCTCGGTCGCCTGTGATGAAATAATCGGCATTTGAAGCAATGGCACAAACAAGAAATTTTGCATCCTTCTGGTCGCGGGAGAAATCAATGGAAAAATTTGGTTCAATTGTTGACGTTGATCTGTCAAGAATATCGAACCAACGCTTGAGGATATCAGCCGGCAGCCTGAATTTGTCACGGCCGAGCACTTCCTTGTACTCGGTCATTATCTCAGGTGAGACTATCCAGTCTACAACGAGATTGCCTGCTGCGAACAGGATCACACGTTCTGGTTTCTTATCCCTGAGGATGCCTGAAATAAGGACATTGGTATCAACGATAAGCTTCACTGCTCAGCCCGGTATGCGGCAATTTCAACCGCGATTTCATCCTCACTTATCGACCGTGCTTCCGGGAGGCTTTGGGTCTGTTTTAACAGGGCCTGCAAGTCGGCAAGATAGACGTCCTTGTCATCCTCGGCAATCATTACAACTTTAACGCGTTGTCCTGGCTTGAACGGGAGACTTTTCAAAGTAAGACTGTCTTTGTTTTTGATGGTTACATATTTTTTATAGGCTAACATGATAACTCTCCATATTGACAATGATTTTGGTGGGCATGGGCTAAGCCGGTGGGAGTTGGGTGAATGAGATGAAAGCCAATAATAATGCCGCTGCAAAAGCCCCTCTCAGGACGTATACGGGAAAATTGCTATGTAAGTATTCTTAGTGTTCCACGATACTTATCTCCTTTTCAGGGGCTTTTATATTAATATTTTAGCATAGAGAAGCTTTTTTATCAAAGATATAACTGCACTAATATTGGGCATCCTTCATTTACTCCCAAAAAAAGAGCGCCGCGAAAGAAGATCAAGGGTCTTTATTACAATTTTACGTCTTTCCACAAAGATCTTCCTCTAACGATAGTGAAATTCATAAAAGAGCAATTTGCCGGAGCTCAGATGGGCGATTGGGGAAACCTTAGCCGCTCTCTATTGCTGTCAATGGCCACAGACTCAGGCAAACCATACCAGACCCTTTTTGATCCACCGCCTGCAGACCCTTGCTGCGTCCACAAGTCTTGCAAAAATAATTCTTGACCATAAAGAAAAATATCGAATATAAAATGAAAGGGGTCTCATTTTATATGCTGGTCTTTGTCACGTAGCACGCATCTTTACATTCTTTAAAAACCATCCTATTTTTAGATAAATAAGTAACGTGTCGATAAACAGTATAACCTCAAGAAATGTTAAAATGTTTGGTTCTACCTTCATTTCAATCGGCAAAGGGGGAAATTTAATAATGAAGGCAAGATCATACGATTACGATCCAAATGAGATCGCGGAAAAAGCAAAAAAGTGGGTGGCGTCCTCTCGTGGCAAACGTGCAATGAAGGAAGTTCTGGAAAAGGCCACTTCTGCTAAAGAAAGGTTGGAAAAAGACAGGCAGATTGATCCTAAAAGCATATTTGAGCCTATGACCCTTTAGCAGGCAATTTCGTGACTCAGCCATTTGAAGTTTTTGAGTACCACTAAAAATCCTTCTAACGATTGCTCTCCAACCTCACCCTTTTTTTGTCTTTTGACATCACGACATGACTGTTGCAAGTCCGTTAAGATCTGATGTTTCTCACGAAGGGCTTCCAATTCGTCTGTTATATCCTTCCAAATCTGAAAAGGTAAAATCACTTCCTGTCTTTTACCTTTTTCGTCCGTTACATACTTAATATCTCCCAGCATTATCTCCCCCTGCTTTTTTATATGTTTATATCCATCAAATTCCTTCCTTACCACGGCCAAATCTTTTTTACTACAGAGAAACATAGAGCAGGTTTTTCCCATGGCCGGGAGACGACTGCCAGGGAAAACGTCCGTCCGGCTTCGCCGGTTGAAACTGCTTACACCCCTATCTCAAAGGTAGGGGGAAATTGTGGGACGTGGGGAAATTGCGGGAATGATTGACTAGATTGATAAGTGTGATAACGGTATGAGCAAATGAAACGCTATTTATTCATTGTTAATCCTAATGCCGGCCGCGGTAAAGGGCAAAAAATAGTCCCCATATTGAAAGATTATTTGCATCGGCACAGTATACCCCACGAAGTATGGGAAACCAGCGCTCGTTTGGAAGCCGTCGTCCTCACTCAGGATGGGATTAAGGCTGGCTTCGATGTTCTGGTCGCTGTGGGTGGCGACGGCACCATCCATGAGGTAGCTAACGGCATCATATGTTCAAATGAATCGAGACCCTTAGGTGCCATTCGGGTCGGTTCGGGCAATGATTTCCTGCGCTATTTCAAGTTTCCGACAGACCTCGAACAAGCGATGGCGATCTTACTACAAGGACGGGAAATAACCATTGACGCTGGTAAGGTGGAAAACCATTATTTTGTCAATGCCATTGGCATCGGGTTTGATGCCGAAGTGGGCTATGAAATGCTTAAAATCCAATGGTTGGCCGGTACGGCAGTTTATGTGTATGCTGCTTTCAAACGATTGCTGAAATTCCGGACACCCTATGTCAAAGTTGTGGCAGATGATTTCACCTTTGAAGGACCCATAACCCTCGTTACCGTGGGTAACGGTACCTCCTCTGGTGGCGGTTTCATGCTGACCCCGCAGGCAAAGATGGATGACGGCTGGTTTGATGTCTGTCTGGTTAAAGCCGTTCCTCGCTGGAAAGTTATGACCATTTTACTGCGCGTATTGACCGGCGGCCATATCCACCATCCCGATGTGATTATGACCCGTGCTAAAAAAGTGGTGATCGACAGTGCACAGGATGAATTGTTAGCCCATCTTGAGGGCGAATTTGCAGACCTGGATCCGCATCATATAGAAGTCAATCTGATCCGGAGCTGTCTGCGGGTTATTGTGCCGTGAATAGTTTAATCTGACATGGAAGCAATCAGCCGCCTCCCAGCCAGTCGGCAAAGAGCCGGATTGCAAGCTGTTTAACCAGAGATTAGCAAGAGTAGTTTATCGTTCATTCCCTTTGTCTTCTGCTATTGCTGATAAACTGCCAATAACAAACAGGAGCTAATTCAAAAGTATTTTCATGTTAAAACAGATCCATTTGCACCGCCTTGTCTTCCCCCGATGCCTTTGCCCTTGAGCCACGCAATTCTTTCCTCTCCTCTTCGGAAAAGATGCAGATCTTTCCGTAAAGCCCGTCGTGCCCGGGACTTATTTTTATCTCACCCTTTCTCATGCGCAGTATTCCTTCTAAAATCCTTTCCGGTACAAAGCGCTGAAGCTCCTCCTCATTCTTCCAGAGGAGTATATTCATCTCAGATTCTCCAAGCTGAATCAGTCTCTGGTATTCTTTTTTTACTCTACCTGTGATGCTTCGCACACCAAATGTCTCAGCGATAATCTCCTCAAGAGGTACAAGGTGCACACAGGGCTTTGCAGTTTCAGGAATAAAGCCTTCAGGCCTGTCAGCAAGCTCCTCTATTCGGTGCAGAACACCTACTGTGAGATTCTGGCCGCATACCGGACACTTGCCTTTGTGCTCAATAGTCTCCTGTGGTTTCATACAGATATTGCAGGCCCTGTGACCATCCAAGTGATATTTACCCTCTTCCGGAAAAAACTCGATGGTCCCCTCGAAGCCACGGCCAGGGTCCTTGATGGCAGCAATAATTGCTTCATAGGTGGGCTCGCAGGAAAAGCAATTTGCTTCCCTTGCCAGCTTGGAGGGGGAATGGGCATCGGAGTTTGAAAGCAGGGTGTATTGATCAAGGGCGGACAGCCGCCAGTTCATCTGAGGATCTGAAGAGAGTCCGGTCTCCAGTGCGAAAATGTGCTTGCTTTGTTCCTCAAAACACTCTTCCAGCGTGTCAAAGCCGGATTTCGCACCAAACAGAGAAAACCATGGAGTCCAGATATGTGCCGGCAGTACAAAGCAGTCAGAGGATACTTCCATTATTATTCTGACAAGTTCCTTTACCGGAAAGCCAAGGATTGGACGGCCATCTGAAGTGATATTCCCTATTGAACCAACACGGTCCTGGATCTCTTCTACCACCTGGAAATCAGGTGCGAAGAAAACCGTATGTATCCTGCGACTCCTTCCACCCTGGGTGAAAATATTGGACACCTCAGAAGTAAGGATGAATTTTGTACCCTCAGGGTCGTCTTTGCAGACATAGAGTCCTGTACCCTCAGGCTCCAATTCCTCCCTTAATTCTTCAAGATACCCCGGATGGGTGAAGTCGCCAGTGCCGACAACAGATAATCCTTTCTGCTTGGCGAAACGATTAATAATACCTGGATGCATATCAGGACTTGTTGCCCTGCTGAAGTGGGAATGAATGTGAAAATCAGCAAGAAAAGCACCTTGTTTCCATTGAAAAACCGGATAAGTCATTTTTAACCTCTCCTCAATTTCTATCCAGATAAACCGGGAAAGTGCCTAAAGTGAACTAAAGTTTAAAGTGCCTAAAGTTGTGGTGCGCGCTTTCAGCGCGGTTAATATAAATAGACAGAGCGAAGCGACACCTTAACTTTAGGCACTTTAGCTCACTTTAGGCACTTTAAACTCAATTAACTCGAAAATATTTTGCCACAAAAAACACGAAATTTAGAACTAAGGTACTAAATTCCTCAATTCCTCAATTGTTAGGTTCTATATAACACCTTTGTAGCAAGAGGCTCCAGCAAAACCCTAGGATTTTGCTGAATACTCGTTAGACAATTTTTTTCTCCTCTATGGATATCAAGTATTGACCGCTGGGATACAAAAGTTTAGCTTACAAAATAAACATTTTCAGGAGAAAGTTGTGCAGGATGAATTAGGACTATACTACAATCCAATCCTTGAGAATAAAAAGATCCGCATGTATGTTCGATCCGGCTCTGATAATGTAGAATTCAGGATGTGGAATGCGGATGATCCCGGCATGTGGGATGATCATGGCTGGATTGAATGGTCTGCAATTCAGCAGGCAGCCGATTTATATAAGGAAGAAGGAAGGGGAAAGCCCCCGCTTCATCTCTATGATATTGAAATAGCTGAACGCTTGCTGAAAGATAGTTTATGATTCCGCTGAAAAAAACCCAATCTGCGGTGCACAATTAAATGTTGAATGCTAAATGTTGAATGTTGAATTAAGGTATATGCCTTTTAAATCTTTTTCCACAATTCAGCATTCAGCATTCAAAATTCAACATTGTCTATAAAGGGGTGCATCTCGGGCTTTTTGAGTAGAATCATGTTTCAGGCTTTTTTTGCAGTATAATCAGTTTTTAAATTCAAAATCCAAAATTTAGAATTCAAAATTGTGTCTGAACGGCCTTTTCGTTCAGACACTAAATAGGCCTTAGAGATTGACAAAACACATTAATATATCTTCTATTCGTAATCTTGATTGGTTCTTCCCTGGAATTTCAGAGGATTATAAGGGTCTCTTCATCAAAGACTCTGAGGTGTGGACAGCCCTTGACCTGCTCAAGGAATATATACGCAAGATCATCAGGCCAAACCTTGAAGAAACGATAATGCCTGGAATTCCCCTATCTACGCACCTCGTCTTGCTGCCAAAAGGGTGGATGCGTGATGGTTTTGAGGTTGTCTGCAATGAAACCACCAAAGGCAAACTCGAAGTACGTGTTGATGGAGAACCCGTTCCACAGGCCTCCCTTGTCTGCGCAGGTGCAGTATTTACAGATGACCGGATACAGATAGGGAAAGGAGTTTTTATCGAATCCGGTGCAATGATCAAGGG
>JAUXDR010000244.1 GCA_030618205.1 Deltaproteobacteria bacterium
CACCAGTGTTACAGCTTCATTAAGTTTATGTTAGATTTTTATTACTTCACAGGAATGCGACCAGATATCTCTCCAAACGGTTGGATCGATCTGCAAAATTCACCAAAATCTTACGACAATGTAACAATGTCTTAACAAATGGCATTCATAATTTACTTTTGATCATCGTTTGGGCCATTAATCAAAAAAATCCCTCTTAATATTCCCTTCCCAAAAGGGGATTTTGAATAGATACCTGACGATTTAGTGGCCCAAACGATGATCAAGACCCATAATTCATAACTGGGATTGGCCTTGCCCACCTCGGTTAATGACATGCAGAGATGATAGCGATGAAAAATTGGATGGCAGAACTTGCCTCATATTATGACAAGACCCGAGGTCGTTATCCGCAGGACAGGTTGATGATTCTATTTGATATAGACGGGACCATGCTCGACATGCGGAGTATGATTCTTTACGTCCTGCAGGCCTATGATAGAAATCGCGGGAACGGTTTCTTCCGAAACCTTAGAATTTCTGATATTACCGTCCACGAGAACAGCGTGGAGCGCCTTTTGGCGCAGTTGGCACTCCGGCCTGAGAAACAGGAAGAGATCCTGTCGTGGTATCTGGAACAACGGTGGACTTCCACCGCCATCCTTGAGTCCCACCGTGCATTTCGCGGGGTTCTTGAAGTGATCCGGTGGTTCCAGATACAGCCTGGCACATACGTTGGCTTGAACACCGGGCGACCTGAAGCACTCCGGGCCGACACCTTGCACTCCCTTAACAAATTGGGCAAAGACTACCGGGTTAATTTCGCCGATGATTTGTTGCACATGAACCCTGCCGGCTGGGACGAGGAGGTTGAAAACGCCAAGGTCGGGGGAGTGCTGCATTTCCAGAAGGAAGGCTATCGCATCTTCGCAATGGTGGACAACGAACCTGATAACTTGAGGGCTGTTTCAAAGATAGACCCGCAGCAAGAGATCCTCCTGCTCCACGCCGATACTATTTTTGAGTCAAAACGCACTAAAATGCCGCGGCGTACCGTACGAGGCAAGGCATACGACCTCATTGAGCTGATCTCCGAAAAGGCGTTGCCGGAGCGTATTCAATTTGTCTGGCACGGCGTAAATGATAAAGCCAATCTACGTCAATTTCTGGCATCAGACATACACTGGGCAGAGTTCGACATACGTACGGACCCTGTGAGCAATGATCTGATTCTCCGTCATGACTTTTCAGAAAATACGCCTCTGCAAGAAGACGAGGACAGGCTCACCCCTGACTATCTTTTGTCTCGTTTACACAAGACCGGGAGGGGAGTTAAACTTGATTTGAAGGATGGCGGGACGCTGGTGGATAGAGTCCTCGACGTTGTTGACGCTTACGGCCTTGATGATTCCCATCTGTGGTTCAATGCCAACGTGGAGCGACTCCAGGAGAGGGGCTTCCGGCGACTGGCCGCCGCGCACCCGTCAGCCGTGTTGCAATGCCCGGTCAGTTTCCTGGCCCCTTTGATTCTGAGCGCACCAAGGAAGGCTAAAGAGATACTTACCATGTTTACAGACTGGGGCATCAATCGCTTTTCCATCAGCTGGCTGACTCCGGACATGCGACAATTTTTCGATCAAATGGACCAATGGGGATTTGAAGTCAATATTTATGGCGTGCCTGACCTGGAATCATTCCTCCAGGCGGTGCTTCTCATGCCCCGGTCCATCACATCCGATTTTAATTTTCCGAAATGGTATTATTATGGCAGGGGCTCTGGGGAAAACGGCAACCACTACGCGTATTCCATGCAGTTAAGAAAAAAGTGGGACGCAGGAAAAAACCTGTAAAGGATATTGAAGTAGAAATATTTGGTTTCTGATATTTGAAGAGATACAAAGAAATTCAGGCAAAGCTTCGGAAGATTCATAAATTAATTTTCCACCCTCTTTCCTTTATATCCGAATGGGATTCTCCCATCTTAAATCCGGGAAGCGGCCAAAATCACCATCAGTGGAACATAGTATCAGCCTGTGCTCGATAGTGAGGGCTGCAAGGTGAGCATCTGGAACCAGATTTGCCCTGATACTATATACAGTCAATAGTGGTCCCAGGATTTCGAGGATGCTGGGCCATTTAATAATCACTATCCTTTCCTGTAATTTCATCCAATTTTAATTTTTCTCTAACCAGAACCTAACAATCAGGGATAATAATTAAAAATCAAGGCAATTCCATAACATCTTATTTCAAACTTATATTACGCGGAGGACAAGGAGATGAAATTGAAACGTATCGCTGTACTTGCATTGGCATTGGTTTTTTCTTTCACATCAAGCGCAGTATTGGCAGGAAATCTGGTA
>JAUXDR010000131.1 GCA_030618205.1 Deltaproteobacteria bacterium
CATGTACTAAGTGGTGCATCAGAAAACTTCTGCCAGTTCTCTATAACTTCTCCACAAGATTCGCACTCATACTCATAAATAGGCATAAACTAACCTCCAATAATTCTACTCAGATGCCCTGCTTACTCAACGTTATTTCCAGATGGACTTGAACCAAAGCATCAGATTGGACATATAATCGACATTCAGTTTTTATTCAACTGTGAATGTGGAAGAAATCGATCAAGGACTGCATCCATACCTCTGACTCTTACAGGTGTCAATATGTCCTGGGTCGCCAGATGGACCTTCTGTTCTTCCTCATTACGGTCATCAAATTCAGGGTGACAAAAATAACGGCTGAATCTCATTATGTGAACAAATTCATGGGTAATCACATATATTAGAAAAGGAAACAGTCTCTCTCTTTTCCCACCGGATGTCTGATCCAGGATATTGTGATCATGGAGGCAAATCCTGTAAAACTTCCGGCTGTCCCTGCCGCTTTGTTTCTGCGTTATGTTTTTTCCATAACGGACAAGATGTGCAAAGGCCTCGCCTGGGTATTCCCATGAACTAACATCCCTGAGGGTCCTGACCTCATAGGGATTCCTGACCCAGTGGTCGCTGGAAATGGAAAAGTAATCGCTTATCACATCCTCTGAGATAGATATCGCTTCGTCCAGGACCTTGACATGGTCAGGATGGAAGTACCTTATCTGCATAATCTCTCAGACCCATTTAAAGGATTAAATACATCCAATATTATAATCCTCTCATAATTTTCATAAAAATAGTGTTATAGCCATAGCATGTCAAGGACCATGCTTCACAGCTATACGAACAACGGCACAAATGCGAATTTATTCACATCCACCAGACCGAGGTCAGTAAGTTTCAGCGCAGGGATAACAGGCAAGGCCAAAAAGCTCAGGGTCATAAAAGGATTTTCCAAAGGACTCCCCAAATCAGAGGCTGCTAACAGAAGTTCATCCATCTCTTTGCGCACAATCTCAAATGGGGCCTCTGACATGAGGCCTGCAATCGGCAAGGACATTCTTGCCAACAACTGTTTGTCGGCAATTGCCGCAAATCCGCCGCCTGCCTTGATTACCGCATGAGCGGCAGCAGTCATGTCCGCATCGTTTGTGCCGACTACTATGAGATTGTGAGAGTCGTGGGCTACTGTGCCGGCCAGAGCGCCCTTCTTCAGGCCTATGCCCTTAACAAAACCCAGACCTATGTTGCCTGTAGCGTGATGTCTTTCGATAACCGCCAGTTTGAGGATATCTCGATCCACGTCGGCCACGGCAAGACCGTTTTTATGTTTTACTGGCAGTTCTAATGACTCTGTTACGATCTGCCCTTCAACCACACCGATGGTGCGGACCCGCTCTCCCTGGACCGGGATCTCGAAGCTTAGGCCCTCTGAGACTATATTTACAGAAGAGGAAACATCACATGTCTTTTGCGGTTCATCAAATAATGGGTTGTTGTTTTCAGCCACTAGGCGACCCCTGCTGAAGACCTTTTCCACAGAGAAATCCTTCAAGTCATTCAGGACCACCAGATCGGCACGGTATCCAGGGGCCACGGCACCCCTGTCATATAGGCGGAATCGTTCCGCCGGGTTCAGGGTTACCATCTGAATGGCAGTAACAGGATTCAATCCCTCCTGCACTGCCAGACGAACAGAATAGTCCATGTGGCCGAGGTCCATTAAGTCTTTTGGATGCCTGTCATCTGTCACAAAGAGACATCGGCGGGCGTTATCAGCCGTAACCACCGGCAGAAGTTCAGTCAGGTTGTGTTCAGTAGTTCCCTCGCGGATAAAAAGATACATCCCGGCGCGAAGTTTTTCCAATGCCTCTTTAAGCTGGGTACATTCGTGGTCTGAGTTAATGCCGGAAGCTATGTATGCCTGCAGATCACGGCCTGTGAGCCCCGGACAGTGTCCATCAATGGGCATGCCTCGCTGAGCGGCAACTTCCAGTTTGGCCAAAACATCCGGAAGACGATAGAGCACGCCCGGGAAATTCATCATCTCTGCCAGGCCTAATACCCGTGGATGGTCAAAAAGAGGCTCCAAGTCCTGGGCAGAAAGTGCTGCTCCTGCTGTCTCCAGATGGGTAGCAGGAACACAGGAAGATGCCATCACAAAAACCGTGAGGGGCAGCTTTTCGCTTGCCTCCAGCATATAGCGAATACCTTCGAGCCCCAGAACATTCGCGATTTCGTGGGGATCACAGACAACGGCAGTCGTGCCTCTGGGAACTACAGCTCGGGCGAACTGATAAGGTGAGAGCATTGTGCTCTCGATATGAATGTGGCCGTCAATAAAGCCAGGGCAGACATATTGACCGGAAAGATCTACGACCTTAACTGCTTCGTATCCCTCACCAACGCCTATGATGATTCCTTCAGCTACGGCCACGTCGGCCCGGAGTATTTCGCCGGTGAAAACATTAACCACCTTGCCGTTCTTGAGCAACAGGTCTGCTGTTTCCTCGCCTCGTCCAAAACGGATAATCTTATCTAAAGTCGGATTCATAGTCATTGCTGAGCCATCCTATACGACACCCCATTCATACCCCGATCCTTATAATTTCGGCACACCGGGATTTGCCAGGAGCAAATTCAGGACGTGTGGTTCTTCACCGATGGTAATGGCCAAACGGAGCTGTTGCGCAGATGTGGCCTCTTTACGTCCTGGAAAGAAAAGAAATCCATGGGCCAGTTGTCCGGGTTCGATAGGCCGGTTGCGCAGCGTCCTCCGTGCCAAATCGGTCCTGATTTTTTCCGGAGCAGTGGCATAGGCTGCTGTCCCACCTGCCAGCGCCCCGGCTGTACCTCCAAGGACAGCGCCTTTACCCACGCATTCACCGATATCCTGTCCTGAAATGATGCCTACGGCAAAACCTGCCAGGGCACCTGCAGCCCCGAGTAAAACAGCAGGTTTTACAGTGCCTTTTGCTGTTTCGCCCATTTCTACATGGCCCTTCACCCGTTGATAGGCTTCCTCTGCTGAAAGAAGCGGCCAGGCCTGCCTGCTTTGATCAATCAGGAATGTCTGCCCGGAATTTATACTCACCTTCTGTGTACCTTGATTATCAATGACTAATTGGACCGGCAGAAGTCCCGACCCTCTCACGTCAAAGCCAAACCGTTCCTCTGCGGTCTTTGCATCCGGGAACGCCACGGCCAGCATTTCGACCCCATTCACCGTCACATGTTCAGGTTGAGCCCCAGGCAGGGGGACAGGGGAAACACGATGTCCGTAGCGTGCACAACCGGCAAGGACAAGCAGGCTGAGTAAAAGTACGATGAATGCGTGATACAACTTTCGAGATCGAGGTCGGATGGATTCTCTCCTCAAGAGGAAATTCCGGCACAAAGCATGTGTTGTGTTCTGCAAAAAAGAGTTTTGCATTTTGTCTCCTCCAAAATTTCTTTATTTTAAAATTTTCAAGGTACTGCCTAGTTTACTGAACAAAAGTAAAAAAGCATAACTGATTCCGCTGAAAAAACCCAATCTGCGGCGTTGCTTCAATTTTCCAGTCACTGCGACGTACGATAAGTACGTCTCATGCCTGGAAAATTTCGTGCCTTGCATCTCGGGCTTTTTGAGCGGAATCATGTTTCAGGGTTTTTGCGCGGTTTTTTATTTTTGCGTGTTTTGTGCCTTTTTGCGGCCATATCATGTTTTGCTTTTGCGTTTATGATATAATTCTACATGCTCACAAATACATTTTCTCATATTCCCGGTATAGGCTTGATAACAGAAGTGCGCCTCTGGGAATCCGGCATACGTTCCTGGGATGATTTTGTTGAACCCTATCCGATTCGGTTATTTCGGTTATTATGGATACAGTCAATCTGGAATCCCTGATGGTCATTGCCCACAATCTGAATTTACAGAAAACGCCGTTTTCTCAAAGTCACTGCTTAACTGTTCCGGAAGCTCCGGACATACCATTCAGGGCAGATCCCTGGATAATCAACAAGATCAAAAGGGAATGGGGACCCCCTGTTTCATTTCCTTGAATTCTGTTGAGTGGTTGGTTCTATCCGCCATACC
>JAUXDR010000149.1 GCA_030618205.1 Deltaproteobacteria bacterium
GCGCCGGGAGCAGTTTGAGGTTCCGGCCCAGTCCAAACTCAGCCTCAAATTATCGACAGTCACAGACTACTGTTGTTCATTTATTGCGTAACGACTTACAGGGAAGAAAATGGTAGAGATCGGCAGGATAAATAAGCTTACAATAAAAAGAAAGCTGGACTATGGCGCCCACCTTGATGGTGGTGAGTCAGGGGATATTCTCCTGCCGAAAAAGTATGTTCCTAAGAAGTGTCAGCCAGGAGATGAGGTTGAGGTCTTTGTTTATGTAGACAGGGAAGAGCGTCTGCGGGCAACGACCCAAAAACCCTATGTAACAGTCGGTCAGTTTGCCAAATTGCGGGTGGTGGCAAACTCATCGTCGGGCGCCTACCTGGACTGGGGGCTGCAAAAAGATCTGCTTGTTTCAAAGAGAGAACAGCACGCCAAAATGGAGGAAGGCAAATCATATGTTGTATTTGTCTTTCTTGATAAAAAAACCAACCGCATCACAGCATCTTCAAAGCTGGATAAATTTCTTGGTTTGCAGTCACCGAACTACGATGAGGGCGAAGAGGTAGATCTTTTTATATGTTACAAAACAGATTTGGGTTATAAAGCGGTTGTTAACAATTCTCATTGGGGCATGGTCTATAAAAACGAAGTGTTTCAGAAGCTTCACATAGGCCAGCAGCTAAAAGGCTACATAAAAATAATACGCGAAGACCTCAAAATTGACATAAGCCTGCAACAATCAGGCTATCAAAGAGTTGATAATATTTCCCAGAGCATTCTAAAAATAATAAAAGACCTTGGCGGCAGTATTGCAGTTACTGATAAAAGCCCGCCGGAAGATATCTACTCCCTGTTTGGGGTAAGTAAAAAAACATTCAAAAAGGCAATAGGCGCACTCTACAAAAAAAGGCTTATCACCATCGACACCAATGGTATCAAACTTGCCCAAAAATTAGACTGAAAAAGGGGGCGGATTTATTTAATTCCACGCCCTCAATGGAGACAATCGGCAAAGTTCGCCGAACAATCGCATTCAGCAGACCCGAGAGCACGCGCGTTTTTTCGGGGGTAATCCAAACCTTTCTTTCCCGGAAAGTTAAGTGCCAATCGTCTAATCAAAACAGAAAAGAACGTCCTGTTTTTGCTCAACAAAACTTTATCATCAGGATGAAAGATGAATCGACATCATAAAATCATTGCGCAGGAAATGCATCTCAGAGACCAACAGGTGTCCGCTGTTGCTGCTTTACTCGAAGAGGGAGCAACAGTGCCGTTTATTGCTCGATACAGAAAAGAAGCAACCGGTTCCCTTGAAGATACAACAATCGCTGCAGTGCGGGACAGGATTGAAAAACTTGCCGAGCTTGACAAACGGAGGCAGGCAATTGTTGCTTCTCTTACCGAACGTGAATTGCTCACAGAAATACTCAACAGGAAAATCTGCCTAGCCCAGGACCTTACGACATTGGAGGACATCTACCTGCCATACCGGCAGAAACGCCGTACCCGAGCTACTATTGCCAAGGAAAAAGGCCTTGAGCCGCTAGCCAGGGAGATATTCGCCCAGGATGGGATAAAGATTGAAGCGGCAGCCTTTATTGACCCCGAAAAAGGCTGCGAAAACGAGGCGGATGCATTGGCAGGCAGCCGGGACATTATTGCTGAATGGGTCAGCGAAGATGCCGAAGTGCGGACGGTGTTACGACAACTTTTTGCCAGGGAAAGTACAATTCAATCAAAACTGGTCAAAAAGAATGAGGATAACGGAGCTAACTTTAAGGATTATTTTGACTGGCGGGAACCGGCAGCCAAAGCACCAAGTCACCGGCTGCTTGCAATGCTGCGCGGAGAGCGTGAAAAAATTCTCATCCTGGCAATCCGCCCCCCTGAGGAAAAAGGGGTTCAGTTCTTACTGAAAAAACTCATTAAACAAAACGATTTTGCCGGCAAACATGTGACACTGGCAGTGGAAGACAGTTATAAACGGCTTCTAGCGCCATCGCTTGAAAATGAACTGCGCAACAACCTTAAAGCACAGGCGGACGCAGAGGCAATAGCAGTTTTTTCCGAAAATCTCCGGGAACTTTTACTTGCCTCGCCGCTGGGCGAGAAACGTTTAATGGCCCTTGACCCGGGTTTCCGGACCGGCGCCAAACTGGTCTGCCTCGACGGGCAGGGCAAACTCCTTCATTATACAACCATTTACCCAACTCATGGTGGAGAAAAACTGCACCAGGCCGGTGACACAGTACGCCGACTCTGTGAGACTTACAAACTGGAAGCCATTACCATTGGCAACGGAACGGCTGGCCGTGAAACAGAGGCCTTTGTGCGCGGCTTGAACCTTTCTCCAGATATCATCATTACCATGGTGAATGAAAGCGGCGCTTCTATCTATTCGGCTTCGGATGCGGCACGGGACGAATTCCCTGACCATGATGTAACGGTTCGCGGTGCTATATCCATCGGTCGCCGTTTGCAGGACCCTCTGGCGGAACTAGTAAAAATAGATCCCAAATCCATAGGCGTGGGTCAGTACCAGCATGATGTTGATCAGTCTGAACTGAAAAAGAGCCTTGAGGACGTAGTCGTCAGGTGCGTCAACAGTGTTGGAGTGGAAGTAAACACGGCAAGCGTCCAGCTTCTCACCTTTGTTTCCGGCCTTGGCCCGACGCTGGCAAAAAACATTGTCCAATACCGGCAGGAAAACGGCCCTTTTGCTGAACGAAAACAACTCAAGAAAGTACCCCGTCTGGGGCCGAAGGCCTATGAACAATGTGCCGGATTTCTTCGTGTCAGAGGCTTAAAGAATCCCCTTGATTCAAGCGCCGTCCACCCAGAGCGCTATGACCTTGTCGAACAGATGGCAAAGGATCTGAACTGCTCAGTTTCAGAGCTGATTCAGAATGAGACGGTCAGGGGAAAAATCAACCTGAAAAAATACCTCTCCGATTCGGTTGGACTTCCGACCCTGAACGACATCACGGCGGAACTTGCAAAACCAGGCCGCGACCCGAGAAAGGCATTTACAGTCTTTCAGTTCACCGAAGGCGTCAATACCATTGAGGACCTTTACCCGGAGATGCGGCTCCCCGGAATTGTCACCAATGTAACCCGTTTTGGTGCTTTTGTTGACATCGGCGTTCATCAGGATGGTCTCATCCACATCAGTCAACTTGCAGACCGCTTTGTGAAAGACCCGGCAAAAATCGTTAAAATAGGTCAACAGCTGATGGTCCGCGTTCTGGAAATTGATATCCCGAGAAAGCGAATAGCTCTTTCATTAAAAAGAAGTAGGGTCATGTCTTGAATTATCACGTTTCTTTGAAGATCGTCCGGGTCGTGAAGGATCTCGCGTATCCATAGGTCGGACAAAAAGTGGTAGATATCTTCGTGTCATTTATGTCCCAGATCCGGTACCCTATAGTATTTTTGTAATCACGGCTTATGATTTGTCCGGAAAATCACTTAAAGCATATAGACGTCGTAGAAGGAGAAAATTAAAATGACAAGACAGAGCAAATTCCCAACAGGATGGGATGAAAAGCGTGTGAAGCGCGTACTCGAACATTATGAAACCCAGTCAGAGGATGAAGCTGTTGCAGAAGATGAAGCAGCTTACGAAGATACTGATCAGACTTTCATGGAAATTCCTAATGAATTGATACCTGTTGTTCGTGAACTTATAGCGAAAAAGACTGAGTTGACCCCAAATATTTGAGCAGAATAAGTGGCTGCACCA
>JAUXDR010000295.1 GCA_030618205.1 Deltaproteobacteria bacterium
ATGGCCCCTGCGGCAAAAATGTCCGTAGATATATAGCTTATACAATGAGGGTGTTTTGTTTCCGGAGTTTGAGCACAGAACGGGGCCTGGCTCAGGTGATGATCCAAAACAACAATAAGTGAGGCCTGTTCTATCAACCTTTGTGCCTGCTTTCCGATCCTGTGAGGCTCATTGCAGTCAAGGACTACCAGAGTGGTCTTTTCAGGCAGCGGATTGGCCACTTCATTGACTAGGTACTGAGAGCCGGGGAGAAATTGAAGTGATTCCGGCACAGGATCTTCTATAAAAAGGGTTACGTCTCTCCCTGCGTCCTTAAGGGCAAGGCCCAGACCCAATACAGAACCCAAAGCATCTCCGTCCGGATTGACATGACAGGTTAAAAGGAGACGATCAGATGCATTAATAGCATCTACCGCAGCCTTCAGTGTCTTGGTATCTTTGGGTAAAACTTCAATCACAGTGTTTCTCAATTCTCTGTCTGTTGGCCGGTTTGCACACTGGCGAGGAGTCTTTCTATCTTTTCCTGGTCATCCAGGCTCCGGTCCAGTTGAAAGTGCAGTTCAGGTATCCGCCTGAGGTCAAGGCGGTGTCCCAGTGTTCGCCGTATGAAGCCCTTAGCCTTATTCAGCCCTTTCAGCACAGATTCCCTTTCAGGCCCTTTTCCAAGAACCGAAACAAAAAACTTTGCGTGACGGAGGTCTTCTGAGACCTTTACCTGCATTATAGTCACAAGTCCTTGGATCCTTGGATCCTTAATTTCACCAAGCAGCATGTCTGCCATTTCTTGCCTGAGGAGATCCTCTATCCGTCTGGAACGGGGGAACATGCGGGGCATGATTGTCTTCTTATTTTCCCATGTTAATAATTTCGATATCTGTATTAATAACTTCTACCAGACAGGTCCTTTCAATGAATTCCAGGATTTTATCCAGGACGGAGTTGATTATTGGCTGGCTGTTTCCTATTGTGGATATTCCTATCTCCGCCCTTTGCCATACATCGTTCAGGGCTATTTCTGCTACAGCTACATTAAAACGGCTACGCACCTGGCCAATCAAACTCTTAACCACACGCCGTTTCCCTTTTAGCGAATGGTTTCCGGGCAGTCTTACCCTGAGCCTGATTATCCCCACGATCATTTATCAATCAGAAGTTTTCTTCTCTCCGGCATTAGATACAGGTTCTCCAAGGACCGGGGCTTTTTCTTCCATTACGTAGGCCTCTATTATGTCCCCCATTTTTACGTCATTGAACCTTTCAAGGCCGATTCCGCATTCGTACCCGGCCTGGACTTCTTTTACGTCCTCTTTAAATCGACGGAGGGACGCTATCTTGCCGTTATAGGCTACAATGTTGTCTCTTAAGAGCCTGGCCTGAACATTTCTCTGGATCAAGCCCTCCAGCACATAGCTCCCTGCCACTGTACCGACTTTGGCAATGTGGAAGACGTCACGCACCTCGGCGCGTCCCATGGTCTTCTCCTTATAAACAGGTTCCAACAGCCCGACCATGGCGCTTTTAA
>JAUXDR010000042.1 GCA_030618205.1 Deltaproteobacteria bacterium
GTATAATGGGGGGAGGTGTCTATGCGTTTCACTATGCTCCCATTGTCAATTTGTCAGCTCTGCTGCTTGTGCAAATTATGACGGGCATTGTACTTTATACCGTCCTTTGTTATATTTTCCGGATATCCTCTTTTATGGAAGTTATTGAGATGGCCAAGTCAAAGTTGCTCAACCTTCGATATGCCAATTAATAATCGAAAATAAGAGAACAAACTATGACAGAACATAATGAACCCCAAACTCCCAAGACTGATGAAATCCCATGCAAGGACATCAGCGAACCGACTGCGCTTTCAAAGAATCCCCTGGTCAGTGTGTCCACATGATCACTTACAACCACGCTCCATATATCGCCCAGGCGATTGAGGGCGTAGTGAAACAGGAAACAGAATATCCATTCGAGTTGATAATCGGCGAGGATTGTTCAACCGATGGCACACGGGATATTGTTTTTGAATTTCAAAAAAAGTACCCGGATATCATTCGGGTAATCACATCGGATAAAAATGTCGGAGCGAAGCAGAATGACTACCGGACCACGAAAGCCTGCCGGGGAAAGTATATAGCCTTTTGTGATGGTGATGATTACTGGCATCGATTGGATAAAATACAGCTTCAGGCGGATTATGTGGAGGAACATACAAAGTGCGGATTGATTTGTTCAGACTACGACGAATATAGAGTTTCCAGCAGAGTGCGGATAAACCGGATAAATAAGTCCTACAAGCGGAACCCTGCTAATTCAGATTACAAAAAGATATTTGAAGGCGAGAGTGGTATCCAGACATGTACCGTAATGGTTCGGAGAGAAATATTGGAGCCGATTATTAATGCCGATACTGTTCTGTATCATAGCGACCGATTTCCGGTAGGGGATTTGCCATTGTGGTTTGAAATTTCCTACGTTTCGGATGTTGCTTACATCGATGAATCCATGGCTACATATAATTACCTTCCGGAGTCGGCTACAAAGAGTCGAGATCATGTAAGAATTTTACGAGTGAGGATATTTGTAAAAGAGTTGATTCTTTATTTGATCCACAAGTATGAATTGCCGGAAGTTGTACGATTTAAGCACGAGGAAGATTGGTTTGATCGCAAATTAAAGTTAGCTTTATACGAAAAGGATCCAACCTTGGCAGACGAAGTAAAAAGGAGAAAAAAGCGACTTACGGTAATAGACCGATTAAAAATTCTTGGTACATATAATGCTACTATTAATTCTATCCTTCGTTTTTATTATTGTTGCGGCCGGTTCCGTGATAAAAGATTGCTGAAAGATACATTATGTCAAATTTTTAAGAATATTTTAATCCAAAAGTGAGCATGCAATCCTAAACAGCATTTTAAACTTGGATTTTTGATGAGTTGTACAAAGATCCATCAAGGATGTAGAAACTATATTTCATATATTCGGGAGGGAAGTCGTAAAATGTCTTTCTCTATTTTTTCAGTATTGAAGGAAATCATCTACAATCTATATCCGAATGCGAGAAAGTCAATTAAATCGTTCATCAAGAAAAAAACAATTCCACGCGGAAAACATACTTATGGTTCAGAAGCTTTATTAATTGGTCCCCCATCAGTTGTCTCCAACCTTTCTAAAGGAGTGAACGTGGGTGATGGTGCAGTTTTATCACAGGAATCTTTTAACTAAATATGTACTTCCTTATGCCATAGTAGGTGGTCATCCGGCAAGGATTATGAGGCATTTGCGCTGTACCGGTTTTGAAAATAGTGTTTCGCAGTACCATAGATACAATATGTAGTACATATATTATTTGTCTATACTATATATGGCTAACGATTAGCTCGCAACTTGACAAATTAGCTCTAAAGTGTGGGGTGAAATGTTTTTTGAACAACTCAAAACATACCATAAGGTTAGAGACAGCGCAAATGCCTCAGCGGGGTAATTTGTGCTGCAGGAGTCCAATTCATGCCTTTTATACCTTAAGACGGACCCAGAAATATCATCTAATTTCTTGACAGCCCAATTCCAATCTGATACACGATATTCATGTTATAGGAGTTGGGAGAGATGGAGTCTGAGGAGATTTTGGGCCCACAATTCACCGGTTCCTGGTCAACCTGCTCCCCAATCCCTGGAAAGCAATTTCCTATCACCCACCACGTGGAGCGTCTCTCTCTCAAGGGTGCTCTTACAATAGCTGTTGACCCGGATTCCTGATTTGTCTATGATACATATCCGATTTGCCTATTGCCCAAGAACGTACCTGCACTCTTGATTTACCTGTAATTCAAATGGGGTTTTTGTATGAAACCATATGACAAAACGTCTGTATATGAGAAGGATATCCCTGCTCCTGAAATAGATTATGCATCTCTGAAAGACACCTATGCATGTCCTTGCGATGAATCAAGAATGTATGACAAATTCCTAATGCCTGTTAAGGCAAAGGGAATGTGGGTTTGGTTTGATGGAGAAGAAGACCCTTATCTTGATCTGGTTCTCAATTATAGTTCCGTGAATTTTGGTCATTGTTATCCTCCTATTGTGGAAATTGCCAAAGAAGTAATCGAAAGGGTGGATCAAATCCATTCATTTCATTCAAAGGACAAGCTTGAACTGAGCGAATATCTTTCAAGAAAAGTAAGCTCAGACAAGAATTACAAAGTATATTTCAATATAGGTGGTTCCGCAGCCGTGTCTGATGCCATACGGCTATGTCGCTATTCCACTGGAAAAAGGTATATGATCTCATTTGATGGCTCATTTCATGGCGTGAGTCATACGGCTGCTTCTGTAGTAGATGACAGATTGGTGGCAAAGGAGCAATTTGGCATTCCTATATCGGATTACACATTTTCCGTTCCGTTCCCAAGCAGGCATAATGATGTAACGATCGGCTCTTGCTTAGAGAAGATTGAGAAGCTTGTTTCAGATAATGACGTTGCCGGGATCATTGTTGAACCGATACAAGGAGCCGGGGGATTTATCATTCCGAAGGATTCTTTTCTCTTGGAATTAAGCAAGCTATGTAAGCGGCTTGAAGTGAAATTGATAATAGACGAAATACAAGTAGGTTTTGGACGGGCAGGTTCCTTTTTTGTCTATCAACAATACGGTGTAACTAATCCGGATATTGTCCTTTTGTCAAAGTCAATAGCCGGCGGTTATTTTCCTGTCAGCGCTGTTATCGCACGTTCCGATCTTTTTGATAGCGTACCAGTCAGAGGGACGGCGTTTCAAACGACGTTCAATAACAGCTCTTTCGGATTGGCAATTGCCAATCGGTTAATGAAACTGGTGGAGAAGGAGAAGATTTTCGACAGTATACCGGCGAAAGGCGATATGCTCTTGGAAAAACTGAGTTTTTTGGATAGAAGCCCCTACGTTGCCGATTTAAGAGGGATGGGGTTAGCAATTGCCTTTGACATTGTCGATCCGTTATCCAAACTGCCATCGGACAGATTGGCAAAAATTTTTGTATCGCAATGCTTGGAAGAGCATGTGATAAGTTATGCCTGTGGCGTAAATTTTAACAGTGTCAAGATAATACCGTCATTGGTCGTTACCAATGAGGAGATGGATATCATCGTTGAGAGACTCGGCAAATGTTTGCAGCGGTTTCATGACTGTGTGAAGTGAAGAAACATGGCTACTATGAAACTACTATATATTGGTGTTTGCATGGAGAACCTCGAGGAGCATTATCCGTCCTATACCAAGGGTGAATTCCTGGAGGATGCTTATACTGAAGATGAATTGGTGGATGTGGTGATACGTCAGCATATTAACGTGCTAATGGTGGATGTTCTCGGTACAACGTTCACCGCACCATTGCTACAACAATTGAAGGGACGGATAAGGCTCATTAATTTCTTGTATCAATCCATTGATTCTCTGATAGACTTGGAAGAAGCGGCATGTTGTGGCATAGTAGTTAGAAAACTCCCCGATAACATGTACTGCAATGAAGTTGCTGAGTTTGCGATTACGCAGTTATTATGTGCCTGTAAGGGTACAATTGAATTTGATGCATCCATTAAGAACGGAGAATGGAGTCAGGCGGTACATACAAATCTCTCAGTAAAAGGCAAAACTCTGGGCATTGTGGGCTTTGGGAATATTGGTAAGCGTATAATTGAGTTATGCGGAAATTGGGGGATGAATATTGTGGTAACACGAAAGCATTTGAATAGGCAGCAGTGTCTCCCCAATGTAACTTTTGCTGATTTTCCCGATCTGATTGAGAATAGTGATTTTATCATTTTTGCTGTTCCCCTTAATGAAGATACTTTTCACATGTTCAATAGGAATCACATAGACAGATTGAAGCGAAATTCAATAATAGTGAATATTTCGCGAGGCAACGTTGTGGATGAAAACGCCATACATGAAGCGCTGAGGTCGGGCAGATTGCATAGATATTGTACAGACGTCTTTTCACAAGAACCGATAAATGAGGATCATGTGTTTCTGAATAGTGACAAAACGATCGTATCGCCTCATGTGGCATGGGCAACTGAAGACACATTGCAAAAGACATATGGCGTGTGGTTTGACCAAACAATCATCTAGCTGTAAGAGGATATCATGGAAGAAAAGAGCTTGAGTTGGTGGGGCGATGTAACAACAGCTAATCAAGAAGAAACAGTCAGTAAGAATAAGGAAATAATCGGTGAAAGAGTAGAACTGCTCACGGTAATTAAAGGAATTCTGGAGGAAGCCGGCATTGAGTTTTTTATAGAGGGTGGGACCCTGTTGGGTGCTTACAGAAACGGCCAATTCATCTATCATGACAATGATATAGATATCGGCTGTGTAGACAAAGAGTTTGCCAAAGTAGGAGAAGCATTGGATCGAAAACTGCCGGATAAGTACACATATAATCTGAGAACAGAAGTCGGGGGCTTTGCGACAAATGCATTTGGCTGTTTTCCTAAAGGCGGGGAGAGAATTGTTGACGCCTATGATCAGGAATGGCCTCTGAATATGTTAGATATTTACCATTACATTTATGGTGAAGATGAAAAGTCCTACCGGCTGGATCACGATAGGGCAGGACGTGATCCACAAGGAAATCCGAAATGGATTCCGGAAGATGTCATCTTTCCATTAGGTACGATCATGTTTGAGGGTATCGAATGTCCTTGTCCTAACAAGCCTAAAGCGTTCGCAGAGATTGAGCAAGGCTACTTAGGAGAGGATTTTGAGTTTGATCAGGAAACGCAGTTGTTTGTCAAGAGACGTTCAGGGTGAATCGAGGATATCTGCCAAGGCCTCGACCAGGTTACGATTTTCGGCTTTGGTGCGGCTGGAAATGCGAATGTAGCGGCCAGAATCCGGCAGTGTTTTGCCCTGGCAGTGTTTAATGTATATGTTATGCTCAATGAACAATCTCCGTGTGACTTCAGGACCGTCGGGCGACGAGTCGGGAAGGCGGCAGAAAACGAAGTTTGCATCGGGTCTGTAGACCGTTACCCCCGGGACCGTACACAGGATTTCGTAAAGGTCATCCCGGTCGGCCTTTACTTGGTCACAGCTTTCCGTAAATTCTTGGCGATATCGGGGCACAAGCCGTAGAAACTCCTCCGCGAACCCGTTGACATTCCAGATATGGATGTTGTTGCGTACCGCTTCGGCAAATCCGGAATTTGCCGTGAGCATATAGCCGATCCTCAAACCACAGATACCAAAGGCTTTGCTCATGCTTTTGAAGATTGCCATATTGGGGTAAAGCTCGATGTCCTGTTCCAGCGTCGCCTGATCACGATCCCGTGTGAAATCAATGAAGGACTCATCGACGATCAGCATACAGTCATCCTTAGCAAGTGTTTTGGCAAGATGTATGAGATCGGACCGGGGGACCACCAATGAGGTGGGGTTGTTCGGCGTTACCACAACAGCCACATTCGCGCCAACCCGGACGGCTTCTGCGGCAAACTTACCCACATCCAGATGGAACGAAGGGGAGCGAAGCGCAAATTCAACTGCCCGTCCCTGAGGTGCGGCATTCGCATATTCGTTGAAAGACGGCACCGGAACGATCAGCCGCCGCGCGAGATGTCCCGAGACGATCTTAATAAGCTCGGAAGCACCGTTCGCCACAACTATTCGCTCAGGGGGTTGATTGATGAAATTACCGACAAGACCGGCAAGGGCATCCTGGGCAACCGGGTAGTTCAAAACTAGGTCGTGCATTTGGTTCTTGAGATGAGTAAGAATCGCCGGCGGCGGGAAATAGAGATTATAGAGATATGCATGGTCTACAAAGCCATGGCGATAGTACCCGCCATGCTGACCGGTGATCAATTCGTATTTCTGTGCCTGGGTGTCGTAATCGGGATTTGCCATGCTTAGTTCTTGTCAGACAGGTCTCTTGAGCCTGGTCTCTCCGCCGGGAGACGAAGTCCCGGAGCCGGTTCCATGGATAAGCCGGGCTGCATGGACGGCCTGAGACCGGGATGCGACTGAGGAAAAGTTGCAGTATCCCTATCACGCAATTTCGGTGAAAACCCCTGGACCAATCGAGGGGCATGAGCTACCATATTCACAGGGGTGGCTGTTCCGTACCGGTCTGTCAAAAAGATCGCTTCAGCCGCAGCCAGATCCTCAATGGTGTCAATCTCATACCAAGGCCTGCCATCAAAAGATACGGCCTGAAGAGAAAGGCTGCCATCGGCTACCATCTCCGCAAACACGGCCTCATAGTAATCGTTAACTCTGCCCGCAGAAATGTGCTGATCCAATCGTTCCCTAATCCGATGCCATGAAGAAAGCGACAGGCTGTAGATGTTAACGGTCTTATACGTGAGTTCATCCGGAGGCCTGGCAGTGCCGATCCAAAAGGCCTTGACCTCTTGAAAGCGATTGACTGTAACCCTGCTGCCGTTCATCCACGGCTGCATGCGCGCGATGGCAATTCTGTCAGGGCAGAGCATATCCTCCAGCAGCGACTCATCAAAAACAAGATCACTCTCAATCAAAAGAAACGGCTCTCGGATGATTTCACGGGCCATCCAGAGCGAATAGATGTTGTTTGTCGTTGCATAAAGCGGGCTATGGACATAATCGATTGTTATACCGCCTACTTGCGTTCCAAGGAAGTCCTGAATGCAGTTTTCAAAGTGTCCTGTCACCACAACCAGACGTTTGAAGCGATGCTGATCCAGACAGGAGACCAGCTGTCCCAGTATGGGGACCCCGTCCACCATTGTAAGGCATTTAGGCTTGTTTTGTGTTAAGGGATGCAGGCGACTTCCTACACCAGCGGCAAGCAGCAAAGCGGTTGTCACCCGTTCGTTTTCAGGATCAATGTGGTTCATCTGCACCTATTCTTCAGTCTGTAGCGTTAACACAACGCTACCTTGCGATTTAGCACAACGGTTATATGCAAATCTGATTTAAAGAAAGAAAAATTGCGGGAATACAGCTTTCTTACGTGTTTATGAATACAATAGCAGTCCCAATTACACAACAGTTAA
>JAUXDR010000265.1 GCA_030618205.1 Deltaproteobacteria bacterium
GGACTCCCGCTGGCAATAGCCTTTGGCAAGAAAATAAAAACCATCGGCTTTGACACATCCGAAGACAAAATAATCAGTTACAGAAAAGCCATTGACCCCACTGCAGAAGTTGACCGCGAAGACTTCGAGCAGGCGGTGCATCTCAGCTTTACAAACGATCCTGCCGCCATAAAAGAGACAGACTTGGTCGTTGTAGCTGTACCTACTCCGATTACCGCCAACAAGCAGCCTGACCTCAGACACCTTGTTTCTGCTTCGGAAATAGTCGGAAAAAACATGAAGCACGGGGCAATTGTAGTATACGAGTCAACAGTATATCCAGGTGTGACTGAGGATACATGTGGCCCTGTCCTTGAAAAAGCATCCGGATTCAAGTGTGGTGAGGGATTCAAGGTTGGCTACTCTCCTGAGCGAATAAATCCCGGAGACAGGGAACACTCTCTGACCAGCATAGTAAAAGTTGTGGCAGCTCAAGATCAGGATACATTGGAAGAAGTGGCAAGCACTTATGAACTTATAGTGGATGCAGGGGTATACAGGGCAGAGAGCATAAAAGTGGCTGAAGCAGCCAAGGTCATAGAAAATACACAGCGGGATCTCAACATTGCCCTTATGAACGAGCTGGCCATTATTTTCAATCGCCTGGATATTGATACACAATCAGTGCTGGAGGCTGCTTGCACGAAATGGAACTTTCTTTCGTTTACACCTGGTCTGGTTGGGGGCCATTGCATCGGAGTTGACCCCTATTACCTCACCTATTGTGCTCAGCAAACAGGATATCATCCCGAAGTCATTCTGGCTGGCCGCCGCATCAACGATTCAATGGGCTCATATGTTGCGGAGAGGACAGTCAAGGAACTCATCCATGCCAGGGTACGGGTTGAAGGGGCCCGGGTCGTTATACTCGGGCTTACATTCAAGGAAAATTGTTCTGATATAAGAAATACCAGAGTGATAGATATTATCCACGAACTCAGGGAGTATGGTATTGAACCCCTGGTACATGATCCCCTGGCCGATCCGCAAGAAGCCAAATCCGTATATGGCATTCGTTTACTGAAGGACCTGCCTGCCAATGTTGATGCGGTCATACTTGCAGTAGCCCACAAAACTTATGCAGAAGCCGGGATTTCAGTAATAAAAGACATGCTCACTCCTGACAGGGGTGTGGTAATAGACGTAAAGGATTTTTATCACCCTGATGATTTTAAGGAAAAGAGTATCAGGTACTGGAGACTGTGAGCATGGAAAAGGGGAAGCTCACCGGTCCTGAAAGGCGATTGTTACTCGAAATTGCAAGGCAGGCCATAGAGACAGAACTGGCAGGCCTTCCTTTCAGTCTTCCGAGGGTGAAAAATCAAAATCTCCTCGAACATAGGGGGGCATTTGTAACAATTCACAAGCATGGCCGGCTCATGGGATGTATAGGGACCTTTTCAGCAAACAGACCTCTGTTTGAGGTGGTTGGCGACATGGCCATATCATCGGCCTTCAAGGATTCGAGATTCCGCCCGCTCCGCTCCCCTGAATTTAAGGAGATAGACTTGGAGATCTCCGCACTCACTCCCCTGATGCCCATAACTGATATTAATGAAATCAAGATAGGTACCCACGGGATTTATATCATTCAGGAACCCTTTCACGGTGTACTGTTGCCTCAGGTAGCTACAAAAAATGGGTGGGACAGGCTTACTTTTCTGAATCAGACCTGTATGAAGGCAGGCCTGGCCTCTGGTTGCTGGAAAGACCAGGCAACCCAGATCAATATCTTCAGTGCTGAGATCTTCGGTGAGAAGTCTGAAGGTCTGCTGTCTTAAACGCCTTCCTTAAACGTTTTTCTACTAACGGCGGGACAACTTACTATTACGTGGCCTGAAGCATATATCATGGCTCTGAAAGTGTAAGCTTGGCTCCTTTCATAATTGGGACCTGGCTCCGCTCAGATGCCTTTATCAAACCATCATCCAGGGTTGCTATAGGTACTCCTTTCCTCATTGCGAGATCAAGATACGAGGCATCATAACTTGAAATCTGATGCTCTCGTGCCAAGGCCAAGATTTCTCTCATCATCCTTTCAGGCGACTCCTG
>JAUXDR010000116.1 GCA_030618205.1 Deltaproteobacteria bacterium
TTCTTTTACTGTTTGTACTCGACGTGAGCGCCTTTTATTCCACTGATTCGGACAGCTTTGTCCCAGGCCTGAATTTTACTACTTTCTTGGCAGGAATTTCCATGGGCTTTCCTGTGCGCGGATTGCGACCTGTACGAGCTTTCCTTTCAGTTACGGAAAAGGTCCCAAAACCTACCAGGGTCACCTTCTCCCCTGCATTGAGTGCATCAGTGACAGCTTCCATAAATCCATTTAGTGCCTTGTCTGCAGCAGTTTTGAAAATGCCGGCTGACTTTGCCATACGATCTACCAGTTGTCCTTTGTTCATGTTACCCTCCTTTTATATTATGTTTAAGTTATTCTTTAGCTATTACATATAAATAGTGAAATCCGATATTCTGTAAAAAGCCTTGTATTTTCGTCTGTTGCCCTTCTACATCTAACCTTTCCTTTTCCGAGACCTCCAAATATGCTCTATTTCCTTCCACACGCAATTTTGTATTCTCCATCTGCATGTCCGTTAGCAACTCTTCGACAGATTCTATTTTTTTAATTAAATTTTGTGTAATAAAAGTTCCAGTGACTACTCTGGTCGCAAGGCATGACTGACTGGGCCGGTCCCATGTTGGCAGACATAGCTTAGTACTCAATCTCCTTATATCATTTTTATTCAGATTACAATATACCAAAGGTAGTTTTACTGAAAGTTCGTGTATTGCCTTGAGGCCCGGTCTATCGCTATTAAGATCATCCAACTGGGTCCCGTCCAGCAGATTCGAAATTCCATGTTCTCGACAAACTGACCGTAGTTCATGGTACATTGCATACTTGCAATAATAGCATCTGTCACTCCCATTTTCCCAGATACAATGGAAATCAAAGGGATACCAAGGCACTTCCCTGAGCGGCAGACCGATTTCATCAGCAATGCTATGTGCCCATTTTCGCTCCCTTCTGGACAAAAAAGGTGATACGAGGAGAAAGGGAACAACCTGCCCAGAACATGCGTCCCTTGCTATTCTCAGCAGATAGGTACTGTCTACTCCACCTGAAAAAGCAATGCCAACCCCGCCCTTCATGCTACTTAGATATTCTATCAATAATTCAGAGCTGCTTGATTTGTTGATCAAACTTTAATTTTGGTTGGTAAGAATTCTTGGGGCTCTCCAAGTACAAATCGGCCCTCACTAATCCATTTTTTGAGTATTTCCGCAATTTCTCGTGCCCTGACATAGCTGGACAGAGGAGCGGTCGGGACGTCTTTTCCTCCTATCTTTATGGTTCCGCTTCTTAATTGTGCATACGTGACTTCCGTAAGGCAAGTGCTTTTCCCCAGGGGATAATCATGACCGTAATCTACTACTTGGGTTACAATATCCTCATCCGATATAGCTGTTCGCATTGCCATCTCTTCGTTAAGAATGGGTATTGGTATTCCGAGCCCTACAGCAAGGGAACAGCCGTAACCAAGGATACTCACACCCACTAACCACCGAGAGCGCATCTGTTTGAGATCGCCAGTGACCATAAGCGTGCCTGCGGGTTTACGCGGCAGACCTTTTTCATTTCGCGGAATATCAGGATTATGCTGGGTCCCGGCAGAAAGCACATAACCCGGTCCGCCACCTAAGAAGATGCGCGTACCGGTACCGATAGTTTGATAGTATGTGTCATTGAGTAAAGGACTTAACTGCCCGGAAGTGCAGTAATTAGCATTACCAAGCCTTGGTCGTAAAGTGCCCATGTATGTATAAACGGTTCTTTTGGTAACATTTACTGCGCAGTTATAATTCTGGCATGAATTTCTAGGATTACAGAGCCGGGCAAAAGGCAGATCCGCAAGGGTGACCTTTTTATCTAAGCACCGGCTCGGATAACAATGGGTCCCGTAAGACTCGGCTGTCAAATTTATTGACTTGTCAGCCACTAAATCCTGTATTACATGTCCGCCCCCGTAGAGAAACTCACCAGGATAGACATTGTTGAGAGGGTCGTTGTGGCGAGGTTCTGTAGCCCCTAAATACACGTCCAGTGCAGCAAGACCGGCATAGGCCGGCACGCCGTTAAGCAATACTTTAGCGGCCTTTATCCCAGGCACGCAGGGTCCGAGGTTGATAAAAGCCCCTGAAGAACACATCGGGGAAAAAGTACCAGTAGTCACAACGTCTACCTTTCTTGCTGCCTCAACTTCCCCATGTTTCCGGACAATGCCGATTATCTCCTCGGCAGTAACTACGACTGCTTTCCCTGATCGGATCTTTTCATTTATTTCTTGAAAAGTTTTATTGACTTGATAGTGAGCCATGCTCAAATTCCGTAGCTGTTTCAGTCCAGTATAGAAACTACCTTGTGGTCTTCATCCTCTAGTGCCTGGACAATAGCCGACAGGTCTCCTTTTTCCAGCCTGATATAATAGATCTTTTTTTTGGATGTCAGCGCTTCTACCCCTACACTAATTACCTTTCCCCCCATCTCACGAATCAGTCGAAGCACATCATCGAGCGTCCCGCCTTTTTCAGATAGAATGATATCCAGGCGAGAACTTTCCTTCAAAAGCCCAAAGAGCTCTATAAAGGCTGCAAGTATATCAGTAATGGTGAGTATCCCAATCAATCGTCTTTTTTCAAGAACAGGTAAGCCACCAATTTTGTATTTGTAGATTAGCTGTGCGGCAGAATCAACACTGGCATTGGGATCCACGGTAATAGGGTTCACTATCATAACGTCTGAAATGGAGAGTTCGTGAACCATGGAGGGGAAAAAATATTGTCGCAAGTTGCTTTCAGTAACCAGCCCTTGCATTGAATCATCTTCTACAACAGGCAAATGCCTTATGGAATGCTGGTGCATTAGCTTTACAGCTGAACTGATGGAGGCCTGAGGGCTGATGGTTATTATGTCTTTGGCCATCCAGTTTTTGACTTTCATTATTCTCTCACTCAAAAAAATATCGTAACCGTTCCAAGAAACACCCCCTGCCCGCGAACGGTTACAAAACATCTTACACAGTAAATCCCCTATACCCTTTCTCAAGGACGGAAAATGGGAAAAGTTGACAAACATATCTTATGACACAGCAAATATCATTGCAAGTCCTGAATCCGCCTCCAATGCCTACATACTCAAACTTTGTGACTTTGCAAGAGACGCTATTGACTTATTTTATGCAATCCCTTATGAGTGACTCATTAAATTGTTTGTAATGAGGAGAGCAAATGTCCAGGCACAAAAAGATCGAAAGGCATAGAGAAATCGAAAGAAGACGTAAAAGACGTGAAAAACGACGTAAGTTGCGGGCTAAAGGACTGCTGCCTCCATCTGGTTCGTAATCCCCCTACCCTACCCCATGTAATTAGTGTCTGAACGAAAAATCCGTTCAGATACAATTTTGAATTCTAAATTCTAAATTTTGAATTAAAAAAGGGAATAACCTCAGAGCGTTAAGCTCGATTTATCATGGCTGCAAAGGCCCCTGCGCCAAAGCCGTTGTCTATGTTTACTACCGCAACCCCCGTGGCACAGGAATTAAGCATGGTAAGCAACGGAGCAAGACCCTGGAAATTGGCCCCATAGCCCGTACTAGAAGGGACTGCCACCACAGGAACACTGACAATACCTCCAAGGATGCTTGGCAATACGCCATCCATCCCCGCCACAGCTATTATGACACTGGACTGGCGTAATTCATCCAGATGATCAAGTAATCTGTGAATACCAGCCACTCCTACATCATAGATCCGTTTAAAAGGATGTCCCATAAGCTCCAGGGTCAGACAGGCTTCTTCTGCAACGGGCAGGTCAGCCGTACCGGCTGAAATCACCAGGACAGTTCCTTTACTTGACGGCCTAGGCCTGGAAATTTTTCCCGACCAAGTCAGTGATTTGGGTATTGGGTGAAATTCTATCTCCGGTATAGCCTGGACAACACTCTCTGATTGTTCCTCTGATACCCGTGTCACAAGTACCGGCCCGCCAACAGAAATCAGCTTGGAAATAATACCTACTAATTGTTCACATGTCTTCCCAGGTCCGTAAACGACCTCTGGAAACCCCTCTCTGATGTGTCTGTGGTGATCAAGACAGGCCCAGCCCAGATCCTCAAAAGGGAGTTTTTTAAGGGCCTCTATTCCCAGGTTCACAGATAGATCGCCCGCCCTTATTTTCTCCAGTAGCTCCCGGAGCTTTGTCTCATTCATGAAGATAAATTGGTTTAAAATTTGTTATTAACTTATGAATATACTGTATGATTTATGAGGTGTAACCTATAATTCCTTCAAGTGGGCCTTGAGAGGAATCAATTGTTGCTCAAATTGATCAGTGATTTCAGAAGATATCCGAGACCACTCCTTTTGAAATTCAGGCAATGAATCAACATCTATCTCGCTGGCCATAGCCGAACCATACTGTTGTGAAATGGCCTGCTTTATTCCACCGAGGTGGTTCTGCATCTGCATTTTTAACTGTTCGTGATATTGATCCCGAGTCTGCTCATAGCTTT
>JAUXDR010000139.1 GCA_030618205.1 Deltaproteobacteria bacterium
TGATAGACTTGCTCCAGGAACTCCGTCACCGGGCCGTGTTTGTTTTCCCCTGATTGTGCATATGTCTTGGTTATCTCAACTGCCTGACGCAGGCATTCTTCCTTGGCGTATATTTCAAGCTTCATTGTTAATCACCTCTGAGCCCTTTCTTTAAGATCTATATTCAAGTGAATCCAAAAAACCAGGTAACTTTGACTTCAACTTTTCAAGGGCCTTGCCCCTGTGACTCAAGCTGTTTTTTTCCTCTGGTGAAAGCTGGGCCATTGTGCGTTTGATAGAAGGGATGTAAAAAACAGGGTCATAGCCGAAACCTCTATCTCCTATAAATTTTTTGGTAATTTCACCTTCGCATCTGGCCTCAGCGCTTATCCACTGGCCGGATGGATGATAGACTATGATCACACAACTGAAGTGAGCGCTCCTCTTTCCTGAAGATACCCCTTTAAGATCAGCCAGGAGCTTTTCGTTGTTTGAGGCATCAGAGGCATTTTCCCCTGAATAGCGGGCAGAGTGAACACCCGGGGCCCCATCAAGGGCATCTACATCGAGTCCGGAATCATCGGCAAGGGCCATTATTCCCGTGGCCTCGGCAATAACCTTGGCCTTCTTAAAGGCGTTTTCCATGAAGGTCTTGCCATCCTCTACTACATGGGGTGCGTTTTCTGCTTCATCCAGAGACATGATGTCAATATCAAGATCGGAAAGAAGCACCTGGATTTCTTTCAGCTTACCTTTGTTACGGGTGGCAAGTATCAATTTTCTTTTCATATAACTCGACCTGTGCGGTTAGCTTTTAGCCATTAGCAGTTAGCTTTTGGATAAAACTGTTCAACATCCTCTTTACCGATATCCTGCCGCACCGGACCAAACTCCAGAGATACGGCATTAGATGGACAGATGGTATAGCATCTGAGGCATCTGATACAGGCAGCCGAATTCAGGTCATCCAGACCATTATAAAAAGATACATCAGTAGGACATGCTGTCAGGCATGCCTCGCACTGGACACATCGGTCAGGATGAAAACGCAACTGCAGCCAGCTTGCCCTGTTGAAAAGGCCGTAGATAGCTCCAAGAGGACAGATTGCCCTGCAGAATGGACGGGATGTTAAAGTACACCAGATCAAGAGGAGTATCAATACGATAAACTTGTATGCGAACAGCCAACCTGCGGTACTGCGGAGCCCCTGATCCAGCCAAAGCAGCGGAATACCGGCCTCAAGCGTCCCTGCCGGGCAGACATATTTGCAGAACCAGACGGAGCCGTAACCTAATGAATCCACCACAAGCAAAGGGAGCAAGACCACAAAGACAATAAGGAATAGATATGGGCCCATTCTGAGGGGCCTCCAGAATGAAAACTTGGGAACCGGAAGAAGAAACAGCCACTTCTGCAACAGACCAAAGGGGCAAATCCAGCCACAGGGCATCCGGCCAGCGATAGAACCTATCAGACCAAGACTTCCCAAAACGTATGCCCCAACATGTAACTGTCCCATTTGAAGACTCGGGCGCAGAGTTGCCAGAAGATTCTGAAAAGCGCCAAGGGGACATGACGTGGTGGCGGCAGGACAAGAGTGACAATTGAGCCCAGGGAAACAGAGCTTTTTAAGAGGCCCTTGATATATGGGACTTTTCCACGGAAAAAGCCAGTAAGCGTTGGCCAGCAATGTGAAGATATACTGACTTTTTCTGCGGAGACGTTCCATTAGCCGATTCCAATACAGCTAAGGCATACGGTAATGGCCTTGTTCCAGACTACAGGCACCTCGCCGGACCAGATTCCCAGTGCCAGGAGTGCAATAAAGGCAATTGTAGTAAAAAGAGGAAGATATCGCTTCATCAAAGCTTTTCTTTGACCGATCCGGTCTTCTGGCCCAGATGGACCTCTTTGTCACGGCGGTCATCTATCTTTATAACCGTGTATACCCGTTTTGCCCCATGAGAAAAAGTGCTTTCATGCAAGGCCTTTGCTAAAGCAAGGAGCTGATCAATATCTCCTTCAATTATCGTCCCCATATCCGTAAGCTCATATGGAAGTCCCTGCCCTGCAAGCAGCCTCTGCATATTTACCACAAATTCTCCCACACTCGTGGATCCGGTTCCAAGGGGGGAGACGTTTATTTCCATTAGTGCCATGATGGTATCTCCTTTGATCAGGTTTTACTCCACCGCCACCTGGGATAGCGAACATCCTTCCAATACGAAGGCACAAAGAGTATAATTATAGTATAGAGTTCCAGCCGTCCTGCCAGCATACACATGATAAGAACGGCCTTAGATAAACCAGGGATGTGAGCATAATTCTCGCAGGGGCCGACGCCTGCCAGCCCCGGGCCTATGTTGTTTAAAGTAGCAATGACCGCCACAGAGCCGGTAACCATGTCCAGCCCCTGTCCGGTTACAATCAGAGTCGCAACCACAAATACAACCGCATATAAAGAGAGATATCCCAGTATGGACTGGATCACCTCTGCAGGGACCTTACGATTGTCAAGTTTGACGAATACCACCGCCCTTGGGTGGATCAGTTTTCGTATCTGCATTCTCGTGAATTTCCAGAACAAGAGTATTCGGACCTGCTTAATACCGCCGGTAGTAGAACCTGCCATTCCTCCCAAAAACATAAGAGTGACCAGTGTGATTTTGCACATAGGTGCCCACTGATCAAAATTCGCTGTGTGGAAGCCTGTGCCGGTGAGTATGGTCCATACTTGAAAAGTACTATATCTCAGACTATCTAACCATGAGTCATATGTTGCAAAGAGAATATTTGCAAGTATGACGAATATGGTCGCAGCAATGCCTATGCCAAGGTAGAAACGGAGTTCTTCGCTTTGACCGAATGCCTTCCAGTTACCGGTAAGCAGGCGGTAATGGAGGGAGAAGTTTATTCCCGCAAGGATAATAAACACGATTACAATGAGGTCGATCCACGGATTGTGAAATGCGGCTATACTGGCGGTCCTGGTGGAAAAGCCGCCGGTAGCCAGAGTGGAAAAGGCATGGCAGATGGCATCAAAAAAACTCATGCCGGCTAACATAAGCAACACGGTCTCAACTGCCGTAAAGAGCACATACACGCTCCACAAGATCCGGGCAGTATCCTGGATCCTGGGTGTAATGCGGTCCTTGGTTGGGCCGGGCATCTCTGCCCGGAAGAGCTGCATGCCTCCGATCCCGAGTATGGGCAGAATTGCCAGGGAGAGGACTATAATCCCCATACCCCCAAGCCACTGGGTAAAGGCCCTCCAGAAGAGCAGGCTGGGCCCCAGGACCTCAACCCTTTCCAATATTGTGGCACCGGTAGTGGTAAAACCGGACATGGATTCAAAATAGGCATTGAGATAGCTCGGGATGGCCCCGGAGAGATAATATGGCAATGCCCCAAGGGCAGCAGCAGCAAGCCAGCTAAAGGCCACAATTGCAAAACCTTCCCTATGACCTATCTCCGGCCCTGAGACACAAGACCAGGCAAGCCCACCTCCAAGCACAAATCCAATTGCGCTGGAGATGACAAAGAACTGCCAGTTCCCGTCGTCGTAATATATGCTGAATGCGATGGGTATCAAAAGGGCAACTGAAAGGAAGATGAGGAGCCAACCCAACAGGGCCCCGATAGTACCCGTACCCAGTCTCATGAGGTGAGGAGCTGTTCCACCATGGGGATTGCCTTCTTCATGCTGAAGATTATCAGTCGATCTCCGGCCTTCAGCACCGTATCTCCCGAGGGAATGATCACCTTTCCTTTTCTGACCACTGCACCAAGGTTGGTATCCATGGGAAAGTCTATAGATCTTAAGGGATTATCTACATTCACCCAACGCTCAGAGACCACAAACTCCAGCACCTCTGCATCGCTCCCGAGTAATGAAGCAACAGAAAGGATAGCGCCTCGCCTCACAAAACGCAGAATCATATTGGCTGCTACAAGCCTTGGGCT
>JAUXDR010000006.1 GCA_030618205.1 Deltaproteobacteria bacterium
TCCACGCTGACTGCCAGGACCTCAACGTCCAACTTCTGCAGCTCATTATATTTGGTGGCAACTGCCGCCAACTCAGTCGGTCAAACAAATGTGAAATCGCCAGGATAAAAGCAGAGCACGACCCATTTCCCCAGATAATCTGAGAGCTTCACCTGCTTAAATTTGCCTTTATGAAATGCCGGGGCCTGAAAATCCGGAGCTTTTTGTCCTATCTTTGCTACTGTCATGACTACCTCCCTTGCCTTTTCTTCCTCTTGTGCAATAACCTCATCTTTTGCAGGCTCGCCAACAACTGCACCGGTTGGTTTGCCACAACCGATTTCCATCTCTTCCATGAAATCACCTCCTTCTGTCTGGTGGTTTTTTTATTTATCTTTTATCATATTCAGTCAATGCCTGCGACAAACTAAGGTACATTTCCCGTGGGGCTTCGCACCCCGTCATCAACGAATGTCCTGTAGATGCGATTGTTCTTGAAATATAATAACATTGCAATGTTATTATATTTATGTCAAACGATTTTTCTGAATTTAGAAAAAGACTCGTCTTGTTTTGATTTTATGAGCCTGGAAAAAATAAATTGGTAGAATTCGCGCCCGGATTTGCCATAGATTTAGTCGATCTGATGGCATCCTTCATTCGCTGGTTTACACTTATTCCCAAAAATGGTGCATTATCAAATCGAATACTGGATGTCGAAACTGGAAACTGGAAATTGGAAATTAGGTAACGCATCTACATCTTTGTATTTTTTCCCAATTTCAAATTTCACTGCCAAAACACAAGATCAATAAAGTGTAAACCACTTTTGACTTGTCATGAAGGATGCCGAATATTTTCAGGAATGACAGCTAGTGCCGCCTCAATATGGTCACAGAATATGTCACTTATGCCGGGATATAATCCAAGCCCCTCTCCTTCAATTGACACAGTGATCCCTTGGTTCTGGAAGACCGACTTCCATGAATCCTTGTTCTCGCCGATCAGATCCTCCTCAAAATGTACCCCTGCAACCAGCATAAACGGCACCAGGCATACTTTTTTGAATCCGGCCTGCCTGACATGGGCTACAATCGCGTCCTGTTCAGGGTATTCTTCAACCACTCCCACATAAATTTGCGGGCCGATTTCTTCGCGCAGCATATGGTGCAAAGCAGGATAGCTTGACCAGATTGGATGATCCGTGCCGTGTCCAACCAGCACTATTGCCTCGCCTGGGTGAGCAGCAACCACTGGCCGCAATTCATTGATAACAGCCAGATAATCTTCAGGAGAACTGAGCAGGGGGAGGCCGATGGATGTCCGAATCAATGCCTGATCAGCCTCGGCAAGCAGCCGGTAGAACTCATGCCCCGCCAGAAAATGTATTGACTGTACAATGGCCCATTCATGCCCCTTTTCATGAAGCTCTTGCAACACCTCATGGGGATGCTTCAGATCAATATTTTTTCTTTTTTTGATCCAGTCCTTCACCATGCGGGATGAATAGGACCAGGTAATTTCGTGGCCGGGGAAACGCTCCCGGACCCTTTTGTCGATATATTCGTAGGTCGCCAGCGCTCTGGTGGTTGTGCCAAAGGCGGCCATGACTATGGGTATTTTCATATCAATCCTTTTCTAATCAGGCACGTATATCATGGCGCCGTCTTCAAGCCGGTAGGCTGTCCCCAGGCGTTCTCCCCGGCCTTTGGCCTTCTCTTTGGTGACCTTTATGGCCGTGATTTTTTTGCCTTTTTTGGAGATGATCTCCAGACGGCCGCTCTCGTCTGTTTTCATGATGGTAAAATTGGATTTCTCACTGAAAAGATCCTGGAGGTGATAGGCTGAAAACAGGGTAATAATGAGTCCTACAATAAATACCAGACCAACATCAAAAAGATTCGCAACCCCGGTCAGTGGATCATTATCACCCATGGCCTGCCTGTAGCGTGACATCGCCGGCCGTTGGTTTTGGTTTTTTCCAAAGTATCTCATTTCCGCTCCTCAAAAGGCTCACCGGCCAGCAACTCGGTGGCAAGTTCAATGTTTTTGATGTCCTCATCCACCCATCTTCGTTTGACCGTATAGAAAAAATAGGCCGTCATCCCAAGGGCCAGACCCACCACGGTCGTGGTGAAGGCAATCACCAGGTCTGAAGAGAGCTTGGTAATATCGCCCTGACCCAGGGCAGCCAGCCCGGTCCCCATGGGGATAAGTGTGCCGATCAATCCCAGGCCGGGAGCCACCCGGATGAGTATTTTCAGGCCATCAAGACTCTTCCAGATCCCAAGAATATGTTCCTGAAGCATGTTTTCAATTTCCACCTCTGTGCAACGCCCGGTCCTGCCTGTCACGTCTTCCAGATTTCCTACATATTTTTTGACCCGGTGGGAGAGCACATCCCTGCCGCCTTTCCGTATTATATCCGGCAGTTCAGCCGGGGCATACTTGTCGAGTCTCACACGCTCTATCCACTCTGCGAAAAAAGATCCGGCACATATCAGTATCCAAAAGGTAAGCAGCACAAGTAGCAGCAAAACCGGATAGAGAAGCGATGATGCAATAAGGAAAATAAATGTCTTCAGCAATGCCCCTATTTCCATAAACTATCGTGTACTCCCTATTTTTCTGTGCATAAAACGGAAACCAGCGCCAAAAGAAATTGCGGCAACACCATAGAGAATAACCTGACAGGCCATGCTGACTCTCTGAGCGCCGCCGGTGTCACCGGTATACCTTGCCAGACGGTAGACTGCATCAATGTCGCTGAACTGCGGTATGAGAATAACAGACAGGAAAAAATAAACAGCAATAAGCAGCATGGCCATTCCCAATACCTGTTCATGGGTGGAACCGGTTTGACTCCTCCAGATCGTGAGTACTGCCATGGTTAACAGATTAATGGTTAAAAAACCTGCGCATGCCCACATGGCCACCATGTCATCAGCATCCGGGAAGTATGCCAGCAGAAAGGCAATGCTTACCAGGATAACGCCAAGGCAGACAGGACAGGGGATGACCATGGCCAGCCATCTCAGGTCCTTCCGGTTATGATCCGCCCCTCTTTTTAAAAGCCCCACTCCCCATATGGCCAACAATCCTGCCAGGAGAACATGCATGGTCATCCCTGATTTGAAAAAGGTCTGCATGGCTTCAACATGCTGAAGAAAATCGACTTTTTTCAAAATACAGGCGGAAAAGCGAAAAATGAAAAAGATCAACCCGCAGTAGAGCATGCCCCAGACCATTTTCATCTTCAAAGATTGCCTTTGGCCCAGGAAATAATAAAGCCCCACGCCGCTTTTCACAGCAAAAATGCCGACACTAAAGAGAATACCCAGAATCAGACTTTTTAGTTCCATTTTTTTATAAATTCCTGTCTCAAACGCCCCGATACTTGCCTGCGGAGCACTTATCAATCACCAATCATCAATCTTCCTTGGTTTATTCCGTGTTTGCCTCCTCACTCCGAAGACGACCATTCCCAGGATCATGATTATAAAAAGTGATGCAAACCACTGAACGCCGGAAGAAGACAGATCTGCGGATTCATCATTTGATTGGACCTGCTCCATTTTATATCCTTCCACGGTCTGGGCCTTCTCCCCTGCCTTGGCTGTTTCCTGTTGTGATTTTTTCTGCGTCTGGGATTCAGTCGGCTCCTTCTCATGTAATGCATAGTCAATCTGTAACCTGGAGAGTAATTGCTCCCTGGTTTTCACTTGCTCCGCCAGGTCCTTGCCCGCGGCCTTTTCAATGGCAATCTTAAATTCCTCCACGATCACAGGCGACATGACTCCGGGTATGGAGACAATACTCACCACCATCTGATTGAGCAGGGGATTGTTGCATGTATGGTCGCAGCAGGCCACCCCTTTGTTTATGACACTCATGACATATTCCACAGCAAGCTTTTTCCTGATCACTTCATCCGCATCCCAGTATTCCTTGCGTATGGCCTCCAGCATCCGGCCGGTTATGGACTGATATGCCCACGGATTTTCCCTGTTGAAAAATTCTTGAATATCCATACCATATTTATCTTCCACATAGACAGCAAAGGTCTGTTCCCATTTGGTCCTGTCAATGGCCTTGGGGGTTGTTATCTGCCAGCCCCACATATTCTCAACAAATTCAGACATTTCTCTGGCCCCGGCATATCCTTCCTTTTTCATGCCCTCTATCCATTTCGGGTTTAGGTACCGGCTGCGAAGCTCCCTTCCTATGGTCTCTGCCAGCGGCTCTATACGGCCTGCCCCTAGTGTTTTCTGAAGGGAGATAAAGACATCCGGGTCCATGCCTGATTCCTTTCGCACCGCCATGCTCAAGCCTCCCAGATACTGAAACATGTCATCGTTGTCCATTGTGCCGTAAAGATTCGATGATATAGAATGAATCGTGACATCCACTCTTTTCAGATTTTCCCTGTAAGCATCCTGGATTTTTTCTCCCCACATGTCCGAGGAATACCCGAAAGAGACCATGTTGATAAAGGCATTTTCAGCAATGGCTGCGTCATCTTCCCACAGGCCGCTGGCCCCGGCCATATCATCCACCTTGGTGCCGTAAGCCCCGGGCCGGGCAGAAAAAATACGCACTGTGGAAAGCTTTTTTGCCTGTTGATGGCTATAGCCCCTGGCAATAAGAGTCTGTTCCAGGCTTTCCGAATGCCTTCTTACATAGTTCTTAAGATCGGTGAGGGCCGCTGCTTTTTTGACGGCATTATCAAGCAGCAGGACCACAGTGGGAAAGGTGTCTCTGAACAGGCCTGATATCTGGAGCAGCACATCGATTCTCGGCCGTTTGAGTTCAGATGCCGGGATCGGGATAACTCCCTTTACTTTATCCCGCTTGTCCCAGACCGGCTTCATGCCGAGAAGTCTCAAGGCCATGGCAGTATTGATACCCTGGTTCCTGATGGTTTCAACAGACCAGAGGACAACTCCGATCTGCTCAGGATACTGTCCATGGTGATCTTTAAGGTATTTTTCGATCATCTGATCCCCTGCCTTTTTCCCCAATTCCCATGCCTCTCTGGATGGCACCTTTTCCGGGTCAAATGCATAGAAATTTCTGCCTGTTGGAAGGCTCTCCGGGTTGCGTACCGGGTCGTTTCCCGATGCAGGCGGCAAATATCCGGCCCTCAGCCCCCTGACCAGGCTGCTGAGCTCCGATGGACCACAGGACAGGAGCTGATGTTTAAAGAATTCAGCGGATTTTTCAGACTGGGAGGCAATGGCGACAGCAGTCTCCTCCAGGCCTTCCCCTGCGGCCGAGACGCCAAAAGTGTGCAGGCCGTATGGGATCATCTCTGTTTTAAGGGAAAGGATATAGTGTTCTATGGCCTCCAGCGAATCACCTGTAATCTCACTTAATTCAAGGTCCTTATCCAGCCCCAGGCCGCGGACCATGCCGGCGATCCGCTCAAGCTTTTTCGCCTGGACCTGGTCGGACCCTGCGATTTCGTATTCACTGATAAGGGCCGCAATTTTAGAATACTCTTCATAAAGCCCCCCTTTCCTGAAAGGAGGAACAGAGTGATCAATAATAACGGCTCGTCCTCTCCGCTTGGCCTGAATGCCCTCACCCACATCGTCCACAATGTAGGGATAGAGACTGGGGATATCGCCGATCAATACCTCCGGCGCACAGCTATGTGTGAGTCCGGCCTGCTTTCCCGGCAGCCACTCATGGGTGCCGTGTGTGCCGAGACTTATCATTGCGTCCGGCCTCAAGACCTTCCGGAGCCAGAGATAAAAGGCGGTGTACTGGTGGTGGGGAAAGAGGATGTCGCTGTGATAGAGCTTCTCAGGATCATCGCTCCAGCCCCTTGAAGGCTGCGGAACCAGGAAGAGGTTTCCCAGGCGGATACAGGGTATGATAAATTTCCCCTCATGGATCATGATATTCGAGTCCTCCGGCCTCCCCCAGTCCTTTTCCACCTTGGCCAAATAATCCGGATCGATTTCAGAAATCCATTTTTTATATTCAGGAATATCTATTTTAACCACATCCCCGGCACTGAGAAGCGCATCCAGCTCATCAGGGGCCCAGGAGCCGATATTCCTGCCGGTCTTGATCAGGAGATCCATGATTTTATCTTCTGAAATCTCCCCGGTTATGGTGTAACCCTCGGCATTCAACCTATTTGCAATCACCGTGATGCTCCTGGCGACATTGAGATAGCTGGCTCCAATGTTCTGTTTGCCTGCACCATGATTGTAGTAAACAAGAACAACCTCCTTATTCTTGTTTGGTTTGTCACGAAGGGCGTGCCATCTTGCCACTCTCTTTGCAAGCATCTCAACCTGATTGCTTGCCGGTACATACACATAGCTCTTTGTCTTGGAGGAATCGTCCAAAACCTCCTCTTTCACGCCGATGACAGTGGGCTCAACCAGTCCTGACAGCTCCGGTATGGAAAACTGCATTGCAATCCCCATGGGAGCGATCCCCTGGGGAGAGGCCAGCCACTCCTTCCTGGGCGTAAAAAAAAGATACTGGGGATTAAAGACAGGGACATCCGCCCTGGAGAAAACCTCATACAGATCCGAAGACAACATTGAACTGAACTTAAAGGTAAAGCCGATAATGGAGCCCAGCCCGTTCTTCAGGGGCTTTTTCGAGATCAGCCTGTCTATGACATTGGGCCCTTGCTTGTGGGAATATAAAAGGGTTACGGCATTCACCCCTTGCCTCTCACAGGCATAAATAAGGGCGTCAACCGGCTGCTTTTTGCCTTGCACGGTGAAGGTGGGAAATGTAACAATCAGGCTCCAGCGTCTGCCTTTTCTATAATGCCCGGATTGCCTGTACCAGTTGAAATAATCCGGCATACTCGTAAAAAGCCTTTTGCTGTCAGGATGATACAGGGCATTTTCAGGCAGAACTGCCGGCGGTTCAAACATAATATCCGATTTCAGATGTCTGTTTGCCAGAAACAGGATCAGGTTTTTCAGATTATCGGCTGTAGTGTATTGATAATAGGACTTTACTGTTTTATCAGCAATGAAACCTGCGTCAAGGAAGTCCTTTGTGTGCGAAGAGGAACGAACCGAGTAAACCGCAGCATTTGGATTGATCTTCTCCCGGCCGGCAAGGAGCCAGTCAGCAGGATTTGTCTGCATGATATCCACCACTGCGACATCCATACAGGAGATAAATCCTTCAATTCTCTGCCGCCCTATGTCCCCTTTGGTAAATACCTCTACATCAACTCCGGGGAGATCAAGGTTTTTTATCGCCTTTAGGCATATATATGCATCTGAGTCCCCGACAAAAAAACCGATCTTTCCATTGCCGGCCAATGCAGGGGTGGGTACAGAGAACAGCACCACTACAAGCAGAACCAGTGACATTTTCTTAAAAAGCAATTTCATATCCTGCCTTAAACATGCGGCCGATTCCATAGTATGCATACTTGTTTGTAGTAGTATCCGTCATGTCCCCTGTGATCTCGACCTGCTCATCAAAGATGTTGTCGACTCCCAGAATCAGATGGCCTTTGACCAGCTTGAACTTTCCGAAAAAATTAAGCGGTGCCGTGTCATCAAGCCCTCTTGGTCTGCTGGTGAGGATGTCGATGTTAAGATCAAGCGTTATTTTTTCTAAAATGTACAAAATGCCGATACTTGTCTGAAACTTGGGACCGGTCTGATAGTCCTTGCCTTCAACATTCTCAGCCGTAGGATCAGCCCAATATCCTGCGCTACGCAAGGTAATGTTTTGCAGAAAGCTTGCCTGGGTAATAATGGGAAAGACATCAATTTCCCATTCAACGCCTCTTGATTTATAGTCTCCTGCATTAAAATAGGTCAGCGGGTATCCATGTGAGCGATCAATTTCGATCTTGTCCTCATAGGTCATGTAAAAAGCCGCCAGCCGTAGCCTGACAAAATCATTATCATATTTAATTCCGCCTTCATAGGTCCACCCCTCTTCAGGCCCCAGTTGGGGATTGCCTTCCAGAAAAGAACTCTTGTAGTAGAGGTTGTTAAAGCTGGGGGCACGGAACGCCTTCCCTGCATTGGCAAAAAGGTTTAAAGACCCGGAGGCCTTGTAATTAAGCCCCAGGCTGGGGAGAAAACGGTCGTAATCCTTTCCGCCTGATTCCGCGTCAATAAATTGCTCCCTGGCTCCCAGGGTCACAATCAGGCGCTCCATGAATTCCTTCTTGATTTGCAAAAAACCGGCATAGTCATTCCGGTGATGGCTTCCGTATGTATTATCGTAATCCGCACCCCGGTACACATAATCCGCGCCGACAACGAATTCAGTCGTCAGAAAAGGAAATCTATAATCGCCCCCTACTCCGTAATTATAATTTTTGTTGTGATCTACAGGCTCGGTTGCAGATGTGTATTCATCACGCTTCATCTTGCCATAGCTGGAAAATGCCTTGAGCCTTAACACATCGTTTTCATAGCGGATATCGGCAAAATGCTTGTAATGGTCCTGATCCGTGCCCTTTAACAGGTCTCCGGAATCACCTGTCTTCTTGAAACCTGTTTTATAAAATGACCCCAGGTAATCAAAATACAGATTCTCAATAAGGTTTGCGTTTAGGTTCAGGAAATAACTGTCAGTATTATCCGTGTCATACCGATAGTGCTTGGAAAAACTGCGGGAGATTTCCTTGATCCTGTCCAGGTGTGAATAATTCAGCCCCAGGTTCAATTTGGGGGTCAATAAACTTACGCCATGATTCTGATATCCGTGTGAACCAAACCCAACAGATGCCTTTGCAGTAGTTTTCAGAACATTCTTTTTGGTAATAATATTGATTACGCCGGTCATGGCGTCAGCGCCATAGAGGGTAGATGCAGCCCCTTTGAGAATTTCCACCCTTTCAATCTGATCTATGGGGATTGTATTGAGGTCATATGCATGACCCGCTGCCCCCTGGATAGGTGCTCCGTTAATCAAGATCAGTTCTCCGCCTCTCAGTCCCCTGATTGACAGCTCGCTGTTCATCCCTCCATGACTTATCCCCAAAGGGCCGAACGCCTTGTAGGCAAAACCGCCTTTACGCTTAAGGGCGTCAATAAGATTGCAGGCCCCGGTCTCTTCCAGCTCATCTGCTGAAATCACGGTAACAAAGCGGGTGCTTTCCTTTTCCTGAACAGGAAACTTCTCAGCCGTAACAGTGATTGTTTCAAGCTCTGTTACCTCCTGGGCCTGGACAGTGCAGTGAAATGTCAAAAACAGTAAAAGACAGCCAGTCCAAAGTACGAAATAATTACCAACCACGACGTTTTCCCTCCTTCCCAAAAGAAACGCAACGTTCAGGGTCCGAGGAAAAAAAATCCCCGGACCGATATTTAATCGATCCGGGGATATCCCTTTTTTATCCACAAGATCTTTAGGACATATCCTTTATCCACGAGGATATGCCAATTGAGCTCAATACACTCTTCAGGCAGGTCTTCTGACTTTCGGATCTACCTACTTACCGCGCCTTCCCATCCAAATCCTGCTTAAAACGCACTGTCTGCTGTGCTGCTTCAATTGTCTTTTTGCCGGACGGACTAATAAATAGCCTTCCTTAACAATCTTGTGCCTTGCATCCAGCCCGTTTTGAACAAGATTTAATTGAACAGTGACATATTGCGGCGTTCGTCCCCGGTTACAGCGGCGGGCCCGTCCCTGATTCTCACAGGGTTCCCTATTAAGCTCAATTAAGAGCACCTGAAGTATTCAATCGAAAAAAACAGGAAATTGAAGCAAAAGTCAAGAGAGTATCCTTCTCAGTCCCTGTATGAAGTTTGCTGAAAGACATGCATCTTGTTGCGACCAACGCTGCAAATCAGCCGACGCGGTCAGCGGTCGGCTGCATTTGCTTGGTTCGATGCTGGGAAGACCAAATCTTATGGAGTTATCAATTTTACAGTTGGAAAATACGATTGATATCTAGAGACATCTCTCGTAATTAAATCCAAATTCTGGACGGCGGCTTGTGCACCAATAAAAAAATCAGGGAACGGAGTTCTTTTTGTGCCCTTTCTTTTTTTGTATTTAAGGTAAGCTTTTCCAGCTAAAAACAATGCCTCTTTGGGGATTTCCAACATCTGGAGACCAGCTTTGGCTATTGCGGATTCCAGATCCTCTATCCGCTTAAAACCAAGGGAGATTTCAGAATAAACGATCGAGTTGATATACAAAATCCCCAATTGATCATACTCGTCCAGTTTTGATTCAGACCAATCAGCCCATTTCGGATCATTCAGAAAAACATCCAAAACAATATTCGAATCAACGAGAACCCCTTTCATTTGTCTCCTCTTGTCAGGGCCATTATTTCATCAGTTGTCATTTTAACGTTGGCTATTCCCCTCAATTTCCTGAATTTATATGTTTTTTGGGGTTCGCCTTTCCTTTTCACCAAATAAATTCGGTCTTTCTCTTCTACAAAATCAACTTCAACAGCAGGAGTTATTCCTAATTTTTCCCGAATTTCTTGTGGAATTGTGACTTGTCCTTTTATGGTAACTCTCATGATTGCACCTCGTGTAATGTGTAATACTGGTAATAATAATACTTCTGCTTATTTTTTGTCAATCATGAATATCTCATGCATCGAACGACGCGGATATGCCGATGAAAAAGCCAAGAAAATATTAGCTAAATGCATGTATAATAAAGAATTGCGCAATAGAATAAAAAGTGCCGCGGCTTTTTCAGTCAGTCATCATCCGCTTGTTATTTTTTGTATTACTCATATTTCCCGAAATTGCAATCTCGTACATTTTTTGAAGAGTAGCAAATGGCAAAAATAATTCTAAGGGATGATCAGGTAAAGAAATAAAACCAAATTTTTGATAGTATCTTTTTACAGCTTTATTTTTTGCATCTGCAAAAAAGCCTATTACTCCTGCGTGTTCTGAAATAGAGATAACTCGCATGATAGCATTAATAAGCATATGCCTGCCCAATCCTTGATTCTGCTTGCCCCTTGCCGTTGCTAATCTGGCAAGTTTTACAGCAGGAATTTTCCCCTTGTACTTTTTTGCATATTTTTTGGGAAGCTTTTCAGATGATAACTCAAATAAGGATAAAGTATAAAATCCCAATACTTCTTCAGGAATATTTTTATCTACTGCTACAAAAGTTCGGGATAGTCCCTTTTTAAGATTTTGTCTTGCCAGATTCTTTAAGAAATAATTTAATTCCTCAATTCCACAGTCAAAATTATCACGGTTGTGAGTGCGGTTTAGCTCAATAAAGTTAATCATCAAGGAACTGCCGCTTATATGCTATGGCCGCTTTAACTAACTCTTCGTTTGGCTGAGGAGGATTTTCAATTGCTTCAAAAAAAATCTCAGCATCCTTTTGAGTGAGATTTAGCACTCGCTCTTGTTCAAGTATTGACTGAGCTTTTTCAAGAGCAGACTGAATTATGAATTGATTCAATGTTGCCCCTAAAAGCTCAGAAGCTTGCACAAGTTTATCATGTACATGATATGGCATTCTGGTTTGAAATCTTTTCTCTGTAACCGGCATCTTACCCCCTATTATTTAAGATTTGATTCAAAATGTCATATCCGTGCCAAAATGGCAAGCGAAAAATGTCATATCGATACAATGCTGGAAATATTTTTTATGCACGGAGAAGAAAAATAATCGCCGCAGATCAGCCGGCAACAACGCTGGAAGTAACTTGCCCGCCGTGGCACTGGCAACTAACCTAGCAGAAGAGAAAAGGACGGATGAATGCCAAAATACGGGGCTGGGTTGCGGGTCAAGTTAACTGACTGGTTCGGCAATTATATGATTGCACTCGTGACTTCCAGTAGCCGGGTTTGCGACGATCATGGTTTCAGTCGGCGGTCTATATCGGAGAAAACATCACCGGCTGGACGTGAACGGGATTCTCCACGATCGTAACGCGCAATGCGATCACGGATTTCGAGGTCCCAAGCATGCTCGACATCTTCAGATGCATGAGGCTCACCAACCATCAATAGCCGATGCGCAAGAGTAAGACGCTGATCTTCCGGCAAGTGAATGGCTTCATTTAATAATTGATTCATTGTACTCATATTTAGAATATAGCAACCCCGATACTTTTTGTCATGTTTGTTTTCAGCCGAACGTTACGCGCCTGTCATAAAAAGGTATGCGTTTGTTTAGCGATTTTTGCCGATTTTTTTGTCGATGGCGAGGGATTAAATAAATCCGTCCCCGTTTTCTCTCAGCGTTAACAGGAAATCTCCGTTTTCCTCTTGACAATATTTATCATGGATGTCCCCCTTTTCGTTTCCGTCCTTTCAGGCCGATTTAGGGTCTTTGCATCTGACTGAGCGAGAGCCCTTGACAACAACATTGCCGCCGCGATTATGTCATTTTGCAAGTTCAAACAGTTTGAATTTGGATGCTTTTTTGTCGAAAGTAAGAACAGTTTCGCAACCCTGGATCTTGGCAGAATGAGCAATTAAAAGATCTGAAAGACCATATCTGTTTCCTTGTGCAGAAAGTGTGAATTGTTGCAAAACTGACTGATGCTCAAATTTTAAAATTGGCATTAGTAAAAGTTCTCTTATCGAATCTAAAATTTCAGTTCTTGAAATCTCATAGACTGATTCTAAGACCCAAATCAATTCTAATACTACGAGTAAGGACACAAATAATTCATTTTTTTTTGATTCGGCCTTTTTGAAAATATTGTAAACCTTCTTAGCTTGCTGCTCATCATCGCCAATTAAGAAACGAATTAAAATATTTGTATCTACTCCTTTCATTTAAATTTATCCTTCATTCTGTTTCTAATCGCATCATCCATAGCTTCAAGAGTCACAGCTTTTCTACCGGGTCTATGTAATTTGCAGAAAATCTCGTCTACTTTTTTGGAGATAGGCCTGATTATGGCTTCTCTTTTTTCTGTGACAATGATCTCAATTTTATCGCCGGTATGCAATTTCAGAGATTCTCTTATTTTTTTTGGGATAGTAACTTGACCCTTAGTTGTGAGAGTTGCTAGCGCCACATTATTCTCCTTACTTTTTTTTATTGTCTTACTAACTTGTAAGGCGGTCGTGGCTTGATGTCAAGAAATATTGTGGGTTGGAACACAGTAAGGTGGTCTAATTTCTAAGACATAAAGCTGAGGTCAGCAGACAGGCTGGACCGTGCGGTTTTAATTGAATCGGCCGATCTTGTCGCCCTGCCTCCTGTACCGACTTGTTCGCCGGGCTCGCTCTAAGTTCGTATAATTTCATTTTGCAAATCCGCAATGCCCATTCCGAGCTAAACGCTGGACTCATATTAGCTTCAGTTAGAGTCAGCAAAGCTGAGTCGTGCAGGTAAGGGCCAAATTGAGGTTGACGGAGTATCGGCACGTGCCGCCAGAAGTCACTGATGTCTGAAATGAGCTCAGAGGCTGGGGGTAGAAACAAATCCATCAGATTTTTCAAGTTCAATGCCTCAATTCTTCTTTCCCTCAGGTAATCTTCAACCCTGCCCCGTACTCTCGTATGGAAACCAACCGCATCAAGTAGTAGCTGAGGCGGCCACCGAGCATCAAGATCATTGCAGTTCCGTATAATTTCGATTGTAGTCATTTGTCTGTAGGCGAACGACCCCCATCAGCCGCGAGCGGTCAGCAAGTCGGCTGGATGGGATTGTGTACGCCCGGCATGGGCGTGAACTTATGGGGTGAAAGTCCCCTGTATATGAACCCCGTTCCATCATCTGATGATGGTAACGAAAGTACTAGCCAAAGGCAAGCGCCTTCGCCTAGCTATGGCGTCTCAAGAGGGCATCATCGCGAGGTGGTGGGTAGCGGCCGACAAGGCCTTAATCTAACGGGTGAAAGTCCCGTCGTACCAATTGCCCGATTTCGGGTACGTAGCGATACCACAGTTCATGATGGGTAACCTCATGTCCAT
>JAUXDR010000094.1 GCA_030618205.1 Deltaproteobacteria bacterium
AAAGTGAGGGTATGAGATGGCCGGATGGAAAGAAATTTTACTTGATGTTCTCAAGCTCACCGATGAAGTGAAGCGGCTAAATCAGCAAACTGAAAAGCTTTCGGAACGAACTATAGCAATTGACAAAAGGGTTGTTCGGCTTGAAACGCTGGTAGAGGTCGTCAAGTCTCAACCATCAAATCTTGCTATCACCTAAATTGAGCGATTAACGGTCAGCTATTAGCAAAGGCGCAAAGATCGCAAAGTTAACAAGGAGAATTTAGAAGTGGTTCTCTGAGATGGATAAAAGGTAGGTCCTGAGGTTTGTTTTTCTGTTCTTTATGCCGAGTTTTTGCCTGATATTATTTCTGTGAAAATCGATTGTACTTGTGGCCAGATTCAGAAATTCCGCAATTCCTGGTTCATGATGTCCTGATTATTCGCGCGTCTTTTCATAAAATCGTCCATCGTCACTACTTGCGGTTTATAATACGAAAGTTAATGGATGATGCGTTTCGGCTCTCCATATTTTCCTCAACTAAGGCTTTCCGCAAAAAACGTGCCCCAATGATCTGGAAATTATGAGATTAAATGCCTGATAACCTGCTCATATTGACTTAAAAGGGGAATGTTACGAAAAAAGTGCCACTTTTTGTGAGAAAAAACCTCTACTTTTATGAAATAGCTTTGATTAAACAGAAAGGAGGGGAAAGATGCCACTGTGCTCGCCCCTTGATTATATGAAGAGGAAGGGTTGACAAAAATGCCATGAACTGGCTAAATTCCTATAAAAAAGACCAAAGACCAAATCAGTTCTCTTTTAATTTAAGATTGCGAAGCCTTTCAATTTATCCGCACTGAAAATCTTTAAAGAGTGCGTTTTATCATCGCGAGATAAACTTTCATTTTTGTGTTTATTTGAGATATCTCATTTGCTTATACACAGAAAAAATGATTCTACTCAAAATACTCTTGATAAAAGGTGCGAGATTTCCGATGATAAAGTGTGTTAAGATGAACGTTGCCATGATGTCTGTGTGCAGTGCACTGGCAGGTGAGGAAGTCGGAGCAACGCCGTAGAAAGGATATCTTCAGCGGAATCAGGACTAAAAACAGATTAGAAAGAGGAGCGTTGTTATGAATGATTCGCCATTTATTCTCTGGTTCAACGAAATCGGGATCAAAGACGTACCCTTGGTAGGTGGGAAAAATGCATCTCTCGGCGAGATGTATCGGCACCTCACTGAAAAGGGTGTGATGGTGCCGAACGGCTTTGCCATCACGGCCGATGCATACAAACATCTCCTGAAAGAGGCTGGTATCGAGCAGGCCATACGGGATGCTCTCGATGGATTGGATACCCACGATATTGCCGATCTCGGCAAAAGAGGGGAAAAAGTCAGGAACATAATTCTAAATGGCAAGTTTCCTGAAGACCTGGAGAAGGCTATCAATGACTCATATTCCATGATGGAAAAGATCTACGGCAAGGATGTCGATGTTGCCGTAAGGTCGTCAGCCACTGCCGAGGACCTCCCTGACGCATCCTTTGCCGGGCAGCAGGAGACATATCTCAATATCAGGGGGCCGGAGCAGCTCCTTGATGCCTGCCACCGCTGCTTTGCCAGCCTGTTCACCAATCGGGCCATTTCCTATCGCCAGGACAAGGGGTTCGGGCATTTCGATGTCTATCTCTCCATAGTAATCCAGAAAATGATTCGTAGTGACAGCTCCAGCGCAGGAGTCATATTTACTATAGACACCGAGAGCGGCTTTGAGGATGTTGTCTACATTACCGGGTCCTGGGGCCTGGGTGAAAATGTAGTCCAGGGCGCAGTAAATCCTGATGAATTTTATGTCTTCAAGCCCACACTGAAAGAAGGTTATAGCCCGGTGGTGAGCAAAAAACTTGGGCTCAAACAGAAAAAGATGATCTATACCAATGATCCCAAGGATCCGGTGAAAAACGTAACCACTTCAGACGAAGAGCGTCACCACTTTATCCTCTCGGATGACGAACTGGTTACCTTGGCCAAATGGTCATGCATCATAGAGGACCACTACGGCAAGGCCATGGACATCGAGTGGGCTAAGGACGGCGACGGAGAAAAGGTCGGCACTGGTGGGCTCTTCATCGTTCAGGCCAGACCTGAGACGGTCCATTCCCAGAAGGACCGCAACTTCATGGAGACCTATCGCCTTAAAGAGACCGGAGAAGTTTTGGCCACTGGAAAATCCGTTGGTGCCAAGATAAGCCAGGGCAAGGTCAATATTATTGAAGACACCAGCAAGATCCTGGAATTCAAGGAAGGAGAGGTGCTGGTGACCGACATGACAGACCCGGACTGGGAACCCATCATGAAGATCGCTTCTGCCATTGTCACTAACAGGGGCGGACGCACCTGCCATGCAGCCATAGTGTCAAGAGAACTGGGCATCACTTGCATTGTGGGCACTGAGGACGGCACTGATAAGTTGTCCGCAGGTCAGGATGTCACAGTGTCCTGCGCAGAGGGTGAAGAGGGAAGGATCTACAAAGGTCTCCTGGATTTTGAAGTCGAGCGCATTAATTTCAGTGAGGTGCCCAAGACCAAGACACACATCATGATGAATGTCGGCATCCCGGAGCAGGCATTTACCCAAGGGCAGATCCCTAACGAAGGAGTCGGACTCGCGCGCCTTGAATTTATCATCAACTCCCACATAGGTATCCATCCCCTTGCCCTGCTCAACTATGCGGAACTCAAGGAAAAGGCCGCATCTGATCAAGAGATTGCAGAGGTGATAGAGGCCATTGACGCAAAGACCGTTGCTTATGACGACAAGACCAGGTTCTTTGTGGATACATTGGCCCAGGGTGTGGCTACCATTGGAGCAGGTTTTTATCCCAACGACGTCATTGTGCGGATGTCGGATTTCAAAAGCAACGAATACGCCAATTTGATCGGGGGACACCAGTATGAGCCTGTTGAAAGCAATCCGATGATCGGGTGGCGCGGCGCCTCCCGTTACTATGCAGAGGCCTTTGAGCCGGCCTTTGCCCTGGAGTGCGAGGCGCTCAAGAAAGTGCGCAACGACATGGGCCTTACAAACGTAAAGGTCATGATCCCATTCTGCCGTACTGTTGAAGAGGGCAAGCGAGTCATTGAAGTCATGAAAAAGCATGGCCTGGTTCAGGGTGAAAACGGCCTGGAGGTCTATGTCATGTGCGAGATCCCGAGCAACGTCATCCTTGCGGATCAGTTTGCCGAGGTCTTTGATGGCTTTTCCATAGGATCGAATGACCTGACACAGCTCACCCTCGGGCTTGATCGCGACTCTGAGCTCGTATCTCACATCTATGATGAACGAAACGAGGCAGTAAAACGTCTAGTCAGACAGGTCATAGACACTGCAAAAAAGGCAAATTGCAAGATCGGCATATGCGGCCAGGCCCCAAGTGACTTCCCTGATTTTGCGGCTTTTTTGGTTGAATGCGGCATAGACTCAATGAGCCTAACACCTGACACCGCGGTCAAAACCAGACTGATAGTGGCCGAAAAAGAAAAGGAACTCGGAATCAAATAAGAAAAGGGCGGTGAATTAATTCACCGCCCTTTTTCACCATTTTTTCAGCACAGCCAGATCCCCATTTCCCAAAAAGCCGGATACTCCTTCTACTCCTGAGTGGGCGTGTTTGCTGTTCGGCGAACCTTTTGTGGACCTCTTTGCCCTTTGAAGTTCCCTTGAAAGTTAATTTTAAAAAAACGTGCGGAAATTAAGATTTTGATTTAGAAATTAAGGTTATGCCTATTTTAGGCTAAAAACCATAACAATAGAAGGAGAATATTGTGATAGACCTGAAAGCGGATTTAGCCGGACCAGGAATCGGCAATTATGATGAAGTAGAAAAGGCCTTACCCGATGACTATGAAGCACTTCTTTCTCCCATGGAAAGAATGAAAGCCGTCTTCGCAATAAAGAACTGCATCGAGGAAAATCTGTGCAGGGAACTCAACATGCAAATGGTTCAGGTCCCCCTGATTGTTGATAAAGACAGTGGCATGAATGATTACCTTGATCGCGATGGTTCGCGAACACCAGTGGAGTTTTCCTGCGGACTTGGTCTTGATAATCCTATCCAGGCCCAGGTGGTCCAGGCTGCTACAAAGTGGAAACGCATGGCCCTTAAACAATTTGACTGTAAAATTGGAGAGGGTATCTGCACCGACATGAAGGCTGTGCGCAAGGATTACTTTCTGGACCATGATCACAGCGCATATGTTGACCAGTGGGACTGGGAATTGACTATTACCGAAAAAGACCGCAATCTTGATTTCCTTAAGGACATTGTTAAAAAAATCTGGAAGGTAATCTATGGAGCGGGAAAAATGGCGCAGGAAATGTTTCCTGCCCTTAAGACAGATAAATACCCTGACATCCCCGAGGAGATTATATTTCTCCATGCTGAAGAAATTCTTGATTTTTACCAGGATCTGCCCCGAAAGGAACGTGAAACCCGTGTCATTCAGGAAAAGGCCCCTGCGATCTTTATCATTGGCATCGGTCAGCCTTTAAAGGACGGGTATCCCCACGAGATGCGCGCTGCAGACTATGATGACTGGGTTGCTGAAACTATAGTCAAAAATGGCGAGCAGTATCATGGTTTAAATGGTGATATTCTGGTATGGAATCCGGTGACTAAACGACGCCATGAACTGACCTCAATGGGAATACGGGTTACAAAAGAAACTCTGAAAGTGCAGTTGAAGGTGGCCGGACAGGAAGATTTTCTCAAACTTCCTTACCACCAGGCAATCCTCAACGATGAGATACCACTGAGCATCGGAGGAGGCATCGGACAGTCCAGAGTTTTTATGTATTTGCTGCGCACGGCTCATATTGGAGAGATTTCCGTCACTGTGTGGCCAAAAACCCTAAAGGATATTTGCGCAAAGAAAAACATACATGTCCTGGAATAAGGGCCTGATGATAATTCGGCACAGCTATATGATCGGTATAGATGGGGGCTTTGACAGGATATGGAAAGGTACCGGATGACTGAACGTATAAAGATCAATAAACTGCTATGCCTTGATGCAGCAGTTGATGAAGTTGTTGTTAAGGGGTGGATCAGGACAAGGCGTAGCTCAAAGGGATTTTCGTTCATCGAGGTAAATGACGGGTCCTGCCTGAAAAACATTCAGGTTATTGCTGACA
>JAUXDR010000248.1 GCA_030618205.1 Deltaproteobacteria bacterium
TTCTGGATCTGGTGGACATCTTCTTGCGATTAACAGGGTGACGTCCAATGGCTGAATCCAAACGACCGCTCCTGTCCCGGAGCCTGCCCCGGACCAGGGCCAGATAGGTCTTGTCAATCTTTCCCGACTTGAATTGCTCTGTTAATCCCCGGTGTGCCTCATCATCCTTTGCTACAACCATCAGGCCTGATGTGTTCTTGTCAAGCCTGTGTACAATGCCTGGTCTGAGATACCCGCCTATACCCGAAAGATCTTGGCAATGGTGCAGAAGGCCGTGAACCAAGGTGTAATCCTCATCCCCTGCCCCTGGATGGACAACAAGACCGGCTGGTTTTTCCAGCACAAGCAGGTGGCTGTCTTCGTAAACGATTGCCAGGGGAATCGGAACAGGTTCAACAGACAGCGGTTTTAAAGCAGGGATATGGATATCAATGCTGTCTCCGGCATGAACCCTGAGACTTGAGGACGTACCGGTATATCCCCTGACTTTTATATGGCCGTCGTGAATGAGGTTTTGAATTTGCGACCTTGAGAGTCCAAGGTCCTTTAAGGCGAGAAATTTATCCAGTCTATTTCCGGCACCATCGTCATTTACCTTTATAAATACGTACTTGGCGATGTCTGCCATACTATATGACACTCAGCCCAATCCATGCTCTAACTGGGAACGGAGCGCCTTTGGTCCACGCCCCCAGACCTTGGAGAGCAGTATGAAACAGCCTAGACCTCAACCTCGACCGCTGTATTCACAACATTAAAGATAGATTCGATTTCCTCAGTGATCTCTTCTTCTTTTTTATCCTTGGCAATGGAGAGTTCCCTGATTAGTAAACCCTTGGCAGTATCCAGCATCTTTTTCTCCCCAAATGAAAGTGGCTTATCCATTTGCAGGATATAGAGGTCCCTCAAGACTGTTGCCAGATCGAAAATCGAACCTGTTTTTATCTTATCCATGTACTCCCGGTAACGACGGTTCCATGTCTGAGGAGTGAACTCTATGTCTTTTTTCTCTAAGATGGCATAGACCTGTTCGACCTCACTATCAGAAATAACTCTCCTGAGTCCGACTTGTTCGGCGTTTTTCCTGGGGACCATTATTTTCATGTCATTGTCAAGGATACGTATCACATAAAAAATATGTTCCTCCCCGGATATTGACTTTTCCTCTATACCCTCGATCAAACCCACACCATGTGCAGGATACACTGCTAGATCGCCAACATTAAACATACTGATTAACCCCTAATAGCTTCAAAAAAAATCCATAAAATATAATTATTTTATAAATCAATATAACACATTTCCCAATTTTTCGAAACATGCCGGACCGGTCACATTACGCATTGCGACCGCCAAATACAGTAAACCCTGAACCCTAACCTCTGAACTTCTGAACCTTTGAACCCGTGTGAGGCAGAGGACACACCCATCCCATGGGAGGAAGCAGGCGTTCCTTGAGCACATACTGGTCATAGGCGGCAAACAGGTCCGTCTTTTTCAGTTGCCCGACCACGGTCTTCGGGTCATCAGACCTCACAACCGGAAGGAAAGAAATGTTATGCCGGGCAAAAATGTGAAAGGCCGTTTCCATATCAGTCTCTTCGTCAACTGAGACTATTTCCTTGACCATGAGTAAACTCGCGGTGGTATCAGGTGTGCATAACTCCGGATGAGCAAAGTACTTTCTGCAATCCCTCAAGGTCAATACTCCTGACAGACAATCCTGTGAATCAAGTACAATAAAGTGAGGAAAAGGGCTTTGCTCCATGGCGGACGCAATCTCACTGAAGGGGGTATCTGTTCGTAAAACCTGCAAGTCCATGCTCATATGTTCGCTTACCCTCATACCCCTCAAGACATTGACCTCGTGCCCTTTTACAATATTCACTCCCTTAAGAAGGAGCTTTGTCTCATATATTGAGTAGCCATGGAGCAGACGGACCACCGTAAGGCTTGCAATACATGATACCATCAGGGGCAATATCACCTGGTAACTATATGTAAGCTCAAAGATGGTGAGCACCGCAGTTATGGGAGCCAGAGTGGTTCCGCTAACCATGGCCCCCATGCCTATAAGGGCATAGTGGGCAGGAACAAGACCTGATTCCGGCCACAGTGACTGGGCTACAAGGCCCACTAAAGACCCCAGTGCCGCTCCTATAAACAGGGATGGTGCAAATATTCCCCCACTCATTCCGGATCCTATGGAAAAGCCTGTAGCCACGATTTTGGCAACAAGCAGCGTTAAGGCAAATACCAAGGACACCTTGCCGGCAAGGGTGGCATCTATGCTTTCATACCCAACGCCCAAAGCCCATGGACAGTA
>JAUXDR010000102.1 GCA_030618205.1 Deltaproteobacteria bacterium
TGCGGGATAGATTGCCAAAGACCATGGCTTGAACCGTTACAGCCGTTCCCCAGTCATCGGAGATACCCATGATCTTACGGTAGGTTTCAGCCTTGGGTGCGTGCCAGGAATCAAAGACCTTTCTGATAGCCACAAGAAGCTGCTCAAAAGGAGACTCCTCGATCTCTATACCATTGTCTAGAATCAACGATTTGTAAGTCAAGGCAATGTCCTTCATCTGTGGTCCGGTAAAATGCATTTTGTAAGGTTTGCCTAAACGTTTTTTAAAATCATCCATGATATCATCGAACTTGTCTCTTTTCAGGCCAAAGGCCATACCGTAAGACTGGAGAAATCGCCGGTAGGTATCCCAACTGAACCACTCATTACCTGTCTGCTTAACCATTCCCTGAACGATATTTTCATTGATCCCCGCATCAAGGAATGTGTCCATCATTCCGGGCTGAGGAATGGCAGAACCGCTCCTCACTGCCAGAAGCAGGGGATTGTGAGGGTCCCCAAAGGTCTTTCCTGTCATTTTTTCAAGGGCGGCAACTTCAAGGGCAACCTGCTCATCGAAGTTTTTCTTTGCTGGAGCATAGTGATCAACAATCTCACGGCATCTGAAAACTTCGGTTGTGATAATGAAACCAGGCGGAACAGGCAGGCCATAACTGTTCAGCTTGACCAGATTGAATCCCTTGTTTCCGAGATGGATAATGTCTGAAACGCCTTTATTTATGGAATATATCGGCGTTACCACCTTTTGAGGGTCATAACTGAGCAACAAACGCAGCTCCTTTTTTGGGAGTTCGTCAGACTGATGGTAAAGGGTATTTAAAATACGGCTAATAAAAAGATCAAGTTGCTGAAGGCCTAAAGAAGTAGCGATCCTGTCGCGCAAAAACATCTCTGTTATACGGTGAGGAAATTTTTTCCGGTCATCAGTCCCTTCAGGCGGGAGATATTTGGGCATTAACCTTTCGCTAGGCATCTGATCCAGGATCCTGGTCAGGTTTTCCTGGTGAATATTGTTGAAATAGTCATTAGCGATATTACTCACAGCCTGGGAGAAGCCACGAAAGATGTCCAGATACTGAGTTAAGGAAAACCCCCTGATCTTGAGGGAATGGGCCAGCAGATCTAATTTGCGTTTCATCTCCAGAGATGAAATGCCGTCCAGTTTCAGGGCCTGGTCAAAGAGGCGTAAGTAATCAAAAATCTGAAAAAAGGTGGCCCTTGTGATCAGCTTGAGATCAATGGTCTCAACGATCTCTTCAAAAAGCACATTCAACAGGGATTCCAGCCGGAAAGTCAGCCCAAGTGCATCAAATTTCATCTCGTGGTAGCTTCCGTACATAGATGGGATGTCAACGGTGAGATGCCTTTTTCTGTAAATGTTTTCTCTGACCTCATAACCTTCGGGAGACAGGATAACTCCCTTCAGTTTTTCAAGGTAACCCAGCAGCATTGTCAGTCTCTGTTTTACATCTTTCTCGCCAAGGGCCTTTTCCAGTTCTATGATATCAGGCAACCCGCTGGACCGGAGCTGCGCCAGGTAGGCATTTATTTCAGTGAGTCCCAGATGGTATTTCTGATCAAGGAGCTTGTAGAAAGTAACTCCTAGTTCAATTCTTTTGAAGTCAAGCTCTGATACACCAGGAATTTTACCTGCCAATGCCTTGAGACGATCATCCTCAATATTCAGAAGATCAGCCACATCTTTAAGTTCCCCGGTATCAAAGAGATGGGTGATAACACGGTGGACGCCATCAACATGCAGCCCTTCTGTCTCAACCTGCTTGTAGATATCCGGAGGTACAAAAGGCCTTATCTCCTCTTTGTTCCTGGTCCTCCAGAAGTTCAGAACGGCCTCCATAAGGTCGATTATCCGGTTACTGCTCTCAACGTGACTCTGCTTTCTCAAGAAGTGGATAAGGGGGTCCTTGCGCAGGCATATTTCGTCGATCTCGGTGGAGATGTCCCTGAGCCTCCCCTCTGCTCCGATGTCATTGAAATATGTGGGGAAGAGACGGGTCAACTGCTTGACCAGGTTATAAACCGGGCCGATGTCGCTATTTAGCAACTGAGTTATGTCGCGGGGAAAAAGGTCGGTATCTTTTATTAACACACCGCTGAGTGAAAGGTGGATGATCAGAGAGGACAGCAGTTTTTTCGACCACTTGGGATTCAGTTCTATAAGCTGAATCCACGTGCGCATATTCTGAATATGGGCGGGATTTGCCCTGATCTGCCAGTCTTCACCCACCCCTTTTATCTCCGGCGCCTGGAAACCGAGGGAAACAACTGAATCGATAAAAAAATCTACAAGTTCGCTTTCATCAGTCTTATAGACCCCCTGCCCCATGTTAAGAACACAGTTCAATGCCGTCACTGGAAATTTTTCTGTACTCATCCTAAGAATTGCAAAGGTCTTTTCCAGGGATTGCTGAATGACCAAAGGGTCTTCATGATGAATCAGCCAGGCAAGGGTTCGATTGATGTCCCTTAAGGTCTCTTCATGAACAGGTGAAAGACCTGTAGTATCCATAATGCGAAAGAGAAATAGCAATTTCCACTGGTTTCCCTGTGCCTTATCATCTCCGGCACTAAGGAGCTCTTGTGGAATCTCACTATAAATGGTGACGATTTGACCATATCCCGGAAGTTCAACAATCTGATCAAGAATGGTCTTTGGGCTGTCGTCCGAAGAGCTGACAATATTTTCCAGCTTATCGTGATAGGCCTTTAGCTGTTTGTGTGAGACAGGTCTGAAAATCTTATCCAATCCTGCCTTTCCTGATTCTTTTTCAAACCAGACAAGCGGATCAACCTGCTCTAACCAGTAGTCATATGTATATCGAAAGTACCTGATCAAAACATGATTTACAGCAGTAAAACCTGATTCTGAAGGGACTGCTTGAGAATAGCTCCTTCCAAGCCTGTTGAGCTGATAAAAACTTTTAACAAATAAAACAAACGTCTCTTTCGGATAATGCTTGATTCTGTCAAATGCATAATCCAGGACAGGCAAGAATCTGAAAAGATCAGTGCCGGCATCTTTAATGATCTTTTGAATGAAAGAGAGGATGTTGTCAGACGCATTGATCCTAAGTTTTTCGTCCCGGGAGGAATCAATGGCCTGGAAAAAGATGTCTATATACAGTCTGGCTGCTTCAGGCCCTTTAGGGTGGGTTTGGAGTACGTGGAAATAATTAAGCGCATAGCCTCTTGCTTCCTTTATGATAAATTCCCAGTTCTTGTAAGGGTGGCATATTTCTTCCAGGAAGGTCTGCAATCTCTCTCTGACGCCATGGTATTCTCCCATGACCTCCTTCAAGACTTTATATCTCTGGTCAACAGTGACATCAACGCGGCTGTAGGCAATATTGACCTCTAGAGCCTTGGATGGCATGCTCGTATATTCTCCTATTAGAAGCTATTGGCCTTGTATTGAAAAATTTGGTTGGCCCATGACCGATTAGTTCTTATTATAAATTTGTAGTATACCTTTTTTATCATCAATATTTTTAGATTCAAGTGCTGGCCTGGCAAAAAGCAACGTTTTATAAAGGCATGGGAGAGATGAATAATCTCAATAGCTCAGAGGTCGTCCGGATCAAGGCCCATATGGCTGGTACTGTGGTGGACATGAATCCGTCACTCAGGCCTGGCATGCACGTGAGGGAAGGTGATGAGCTTTTGACACTGGAGAGGATGAAGCTTTTCTGTACGGTTTCAGCTCCGTGCACAGGTGTGGTAACTGCTGTGATGGCAGGGTTTGGCAGCAGAGTTCTGGAAGGGGAAATATTGCTTGAGATGGAGGTTCAGGGGCGCTGAAGTCCGGGTAGCCCTGTCATTGGTTTCAGGAGGCCCTTGTCTCCATCCAATTCATAGTATCCGCCAATTAAGAGTGGATAATTGTCAGGTATATGACCTACGGGAAGATCAGTGATTATGGGGACCCCGATGGAGCTGAGCCGGTCCTGCAACAGTGTCTGTAATAGCTTTTCCGGCTTTCCGGTTCCCATGAGTCGGCCCACAGCAATTCCCGCCAACCTGGATAACCTTCCTGTAAGTAAAAGCTGCGTCAGCATCCGGTCAAGGCGATAAAGAGCCTCATTGTGATCCTCAATCAAGAGGATTGCTCCATCCCACCTGGGCTCATAAGTTGTACCGATAAGATGGGTAATACACGTCAGATTTCCTCCAATGAGTGGGCCTTTTGCCTTGCCGGGGCTAAGGGTAGTGCCGGAAAGGCTGGGGAACTTTCCTTGATCAAGGCATGTCCATAGGGCTTTTCTTGCGGGTTCTGTTGTGATCGGCAGGGTTGAAATCAGAGGGCCGTGTATTGACAGATGACCTTGTTGGAAAAGGGCTGAGTGGAGGAAGCTTGCATCACTGAAACCTATCAGTACCGGAGCCTCATGCCCAATTCGGTCCCATGGCACCATGCTTAGCCAACGCAAGGACCCGTATCCTCCCCTTAAACACCATACAATGTCTATGGATGTGTCCAAGAGAAGACTTGTAAATCTGCCGGCCTGGAGTTGATCTTTCCCTGCAAGATAGGGCAGGGAAGGCATATCCTCGGTCTGATCAGTAAATGTATCATTGATAATCTCGAGCCACGGGGCTTTTTCTTCAATTATCTTAAGACCTGCATCCAGCTTTTCTGATTCCAGCGGACTGGAGGGAGCAAAAAGGGCCACACGATGGGGCCTGGTATGGACTGAGGAGTAAGGCACTTTCTTGACTTTGCTTTAGTAGTTATTAATTTTACGGCATCCTTCATTTACCAGTTTACACTTTTTCGAAAAAGCGTGTATTATCGAATTGAATGCCAATGTCGAAACTGGAAATTAGAAATTAGAAATTAGGTAACGCATCTACATCTTTGTGTTTTTCCCAATTTCAAGTTTCAAATTTCATTGCCAAAATACAAGATCGTCAAAGTGTAAACCACTTTTGACTTGTCGTGAAGGATGCCT
>JAUXDR010000163.1 GCA_030618205.1 Deltaproteobacteria bacterium
AAGATTGTCACAATTGCAGACCTCATAGCCTATCGTCTTCGCACTGAGAGTTTTGTAAATCGGGATGTTGAGACCAGGCTGCCCTCCAGGTTTGGTGGAGAATGGAAGCTCATCGTCTACAGCAGCATAATCGATCCCAATGAGCATCTTGCCCTGGTGATGGGGGATCAGGAAATCCAGGCAGACGAGGAAATTCTTGTGCGCGTACACTCTGAGTGTCTGACAGGAGACACGCTTGGTTCCCTCAGGTGTGATTGCGGTCTACAGTTACAAAGGGCCATGCATCAAATAGCCAAAGAAGGCCGCGGTGTCCTTGTCTATATGAGGCAGGAAGGCCGCGGTATCGGCCTTTTGAACAAACTTCGGGCGTACTGTCTGCAGGATCAGGGAAGAGATACCGTGGAGGCCAACCGTGAACTGGGTTTTAAACCGGATCTCAGGGACTACGGTGTCGGTGCCCAGATCTTGCGGGATCTTGGGGTGAGGAAGATGAGGCTCATGACAAACAATCCTAAAAAGATTGTAGGGCTTGAGGGTTATGGAATGGAAGTGGTGGAAAGAGTCCCTATTGAAATCCCACCCAATGAGGAGAATGTGGACTATTTAATGTGTAAGAAAGAGAAGATGGGACATTTGTTACATATTTAGTGATTTGGTGATTTGGTGATTGTTTGATTGGGAAAAAGGTAACCGTTCACGGGATTACAACGCCCGTTTTACCGCAACCCACCGAACTGTAAACGTTTACAGGGTGTTGCAGATGCGAGGCGGAGGGTACGCAGACGTACTTCCTGTACTTCAAGTGCCCGACAACAAAGCAGACGCGGTGCCCTGTGAACGCTTACGAAAAATAAGAGGGGAATATCATGCCTAAGACATTTGAAGGTCACCTACAGGCCCAGGGATTGCGTTTAGGTATTGTGATTGCGCGATTTAACGAATTCATTTCCAGTAAGCTGCTTGGAGGTGCATTAGATGCACTCGTCAGGCATGGATGCATAGAAGATGATGTTGAAGTGGCCTGGGTGCCCGGGGCCTTTGAAATTCCCCTTGTTGCCAGGCGCATGGCCAATAGCGGTCGCTATGACGCTGTAATATGTCTGGGTTGCGTCATCCGGGGGGCTACACCACACTTTGACTATGTAGCTGCCGAGACTTCCAAGGGGATTGCACAGGTTGCAATGCAGGCAGATTGCCCTGTTGCCTTTGGAGTACTCACCACTGACAGTATCGAGCAGGCCATTGAACGGGCAGGTACCAAGGCCGGGAACAAAGGCTGGGACGCTGCCCTTGCGGCTGTAGAGATGGCAAACCTCTTAAAAGGCCTAAATGCCTAAATTGTCTGTCCGCCGTAAAGGGCGAGAGATTGCCCTTCAGATCCTTTACCAATGTGACTGGAATACCATTGAAGACATAGATAAGGTCATTATGGAATATGCCACTGGTCTGGCTTCAGAGGCTATCCCTGAAGATGATCCTGCCTTGGCATTCGGCCGGACTCGGCTGCAAGGGGTGCTTACCCATAAGGCGGAAATCGATTCCATCCTGAAAAAGAACGCCGAGCATTGGCGTTTAGACAGAATGGCCAGTGTAGACAAGAACATTTTGCGCATAGGGGCCTTTGAGTTATGTTACTGCCCTGATATTCCTCCTAAAGTAGCCATAAATGAGGCCCTTGAGCTTGCAAAAAAGTTTTGTAGCGGGGAATCAAGCGCCTTTGTAAACGGTATCCTGGATGCGGTCTTAAGGCATGGAGAAAGGGCGGAAAAGCCATAGTCTCAGATATCATGACAGCACGATATGATTTCAAAACAATAGAAGAAAGGCATCAGACCGACTGGGCCAAAAAGGGCCTTTTTTCCGCCAGGGAGGATAGCTCCAGGCCCTGCTATTATGTGCTGGAGATGTTTCCCTATCCTTCAGGCCGGATACACATGGGTCATGTCAGGAATTACACCATAGGGGACGTAGTGGCCCGGTACAAACGCATGCAAGGTTACAACGTCCTTCATCCCATGGGGTGGGACGCCTTTGGTATGCCTGCTGAGAATGCTGCTATTGAACACAGGACCCATCCTGCCACATGGACTTATGAAAATATTGACTACATGCGTAAACAACTCAAACGCCTGGGGTTGTCATATGATTGGAAAAGAGAGTTTGCCACATGTGATCCGGAGTACTATCGCTGGGAACAACTCTTCTTTATCCAGATGTTTGAAGCAGGACTCGTATATCGCCGGAAATCCAAGGTCAACTGGTGTGAAGGCTGCCAGACAGTCCTTGCCAACGAGCAGGTAGAGGACGGCAAGTGCTGGCGGTGTGATACAGAGGTAGTGGAAAAAGAACTGGATGGGTGGTTTTTTAAGATCACTGACTATACTCAAGAACTCCTGGAGGGATGCGACAGGCTGACCGGATGGCCGGAAAAGGTCCTCACAATGCAGCGCAACTGGATCGGTCGCAGTGTGGGGGCGGAGATCATATTCCCGCTGGCAGGAGAAGATGGCGAAATCAGGGTATTTACTACCAGACCGGATACCCTTTTTGGTGCAACCCTCATGAGCCTGTCACCGGAACACCCTATGGCCCTGGAACTCTGTATGGGTACAGGTCAGGAAGAAGAAGTAAAGGCCTTTATAGACCATTGGAGCAAAATACCTTCAAGAGAAAGACAAATCACCAAATCACCAAATCACCAAATCACCAAATCCAAAAGGCTCTGGAATTAATATCCATGGCAAGCAAAGGCACAAGAACTCTGGGTGTAAATAATATTAGCCAAATAGACATAGCTAAGAAAGATACCTTAATACTCTATACATCTGACAGCGGTATTCCTTTTCACTTTAACACTGAAAATCTCAGTGCCCAGTTCAGTAAGGCGGAAAAAGTCCTGTATCAACTCTATCGCTCAGGAACATATAAAAAAGCAGCTAAGGTTGATTTGGATTATGGCCCTGGCCAGGCCCTGGTCAGTCTGAAACATTAGGAGAGGAAATGGTGGAGAGACCCGGTAACATGATTGTCGGCCTAGACATCGGCACTACTAAAATATGTGCAGTAGTGAGTGAGTTCAGCGAAAAGAGTGCTGAGATTATAGGCGTGGGGACTTATCCTTCTGTAGGTCTCCGAAAGGGAGTGGTTGTCAATATAGACAACACGGTCGATTCCATACAGAGGTCTATGGAAGAGGCCGAACTCATGGCCGGGTGTGAAATCGGCTCAGTGTTCATTGGTATTGCCGGTAGCCATATAAAGGGCTTCAACAGCCATGGGGTGATAGCTGTAAAGGGCCAGGAGGTCTCACAGGAGGACGTTGACAGAGTCATAGATGCTGCAAGGGCAGTAGCCATACCCCTTGATAGGGAGGTCATACATATTCTGCCACAAGAGTACATTGTAGATGAGCAGGGGGGGATACTGGACCCTGTCGGGATAACCGGGGTAAGGCTGGAAGCCAAAGTACATATAGTGACAGGAGCAGTTACGGCTGCACAGAACCTTATCAAGTGTGCAAACCGGGCAGGGCTTGACGTAGTAGACAT
>JAUXDR010000074.1 GCA_030618205.1 Deltaproteobacteria bacterium
GCCGAAGCTGCATCCATACGGCTCTTTGATCCCAAATCCCTGAGCATGACCTGCCTCGGCACACACCGGATTTCTGAGGCTGAATGTAAAATTGCCGTCCCTTTTGAGGATTCCATCTCGGGACGGGTGGTCCGGGAAAACAGAAGCATCGCTATATCGAGCCTCCTTGAGGATCCGTACTTTAAGATTAAAAGCATCGTGAAAGATAAAGGATTTCATTCCCTCTTGGCGGTCCCTCTTCAGATTCCAAGGTTTTCAGGTTCGGAAGGAGATGTTCTCGGCTCCCTTCAGATTTATTACAAGGAGGATAACCGGAAGTTTGATCCATTTGAGATAATTCATGCCGAGCTCCTGGCCCGCCGCGTAAGCTTTGTCCTGGCCAAAAGGAAGATCCTGGCCTTACAGAGGCTGAATGCGCACAAGGAGAACATTGTAGACAGGATTTTTATTAAGTTGAGTAACCGGGAAGGGATCAAGTTGAAGGACCTGTTCATGGACCTGGTCCCCGAGCTTGAGCCATATCTGCAGGTCAAGAGTTGTTCTCTGTTTTCAGTGTCCAAGGATCAAAAGTTTATCCGTCTTGAGGCCGGGTATCCCCTGGATAAAACATATCACCAATTGGGCTATACCTTTACAGTAAGCCATCACCTGTACTTCCAAACTGCGATCCATGGGGCGCCGGAATACGGAGACCATCCGTTTGAGCGGATCGATCCTGCCTATCTCTTGATAAAAGATCCTGAAAGGAGCCGCTTCATCAGCTCAGGTATGCGGAAATTCGTCCAAAGGCATCACATTCATTCCATCCTGATCGTCCCGCTCAGGGTAAAGGGGATCACTCGTTATCTGATGACCTTTTATGCTACGGATCAGAAGTCGTCCTTTATGAACGAAGAGATAGATCTGTTGACCTTTTTGGGAAAAGAAGCCATGAAGGCTTTGCGGTTAGAGCTCTTGGACGACATCATGCACGATTTCAAAAATCCGGCAATTGCCATCACAGGATTTGCCTCCAGGGCCAGGAATCTGATGGAATCAGAAGACCTTGAGGGGATACGGAACAAGTTGGTTACCTACCTGGACATCATCCTTAAGGAAACGGTCCGTATGCAGGATATGGCCTTGGCCATGAGATTGGAAGGCCGGGAAGAGGTTTTGGATCTTGGCGAGATCGCCGGAGAGCGGTTCCGCCTCAACGAGGAAGCCGTTCGGCAATCATGGCGCAAATATATCCGGATAGAGCCCCCGGAAATTGAAGCAGAGATATTAGTCTATTGTTCACGTTTCGGTCTGGAACGAGTACTGGACAATCTAATGAACAACGCTGTCAATGCCATCCCGAAACAGGGAGGCGCTCTGTCTATGCGCTGTTATATAGAGGAGACTATGGCCTGTCTCGAGATCAGAAATACAGGAGAGATACCAGAGGAAAAAATTGATCAGGTCAAAAAAGGTGAAGTAAGGGGCCGTGGCTTAAACATCATTTATAGGTTTGTGCAGGGCAACCACGGAAAGATCGATATCCAAACCGAGGACGGTCAGACCGTAGTCATTGTCAAGCTCCCGCTTTTTCAGCAAAAAGACGTTGAGTTAGCAAAGAAAAAACTCTAATATCAATTAATTAACCGCCGGCGGCAAGACTCTTTCAGACAAGACAAACAGGATGTGCAGGATTTTTTATCCTGATAATCCTGTACATCCTGTCTGGAAAATGGAAATTCCTATACTATCAAGTTTAAATCGCGCCTTTGTGTGAATTCCGGCTTTTGGCGACGGTATTAAGATTTGAGTTTAAGGCCGGGCTCCTCCCGGATAAAAATCTCAACCGGATTTTCACGTTTTTTCTTTGGTAGATCAACTCCCTGTCTTCGAAGCTCTGTAACGATTTTCGAGACCTGAGCTTTGCTGATACCGAGTTCGTCTGCGATTTCAGCCGCGGTCATGTTTGTGTAGTTCTTGTAGATGTGGCGAACATCATCTACTGCATATGGCCTGCTTTTAGTTCTTGTCATAATTCATCATCCTTTCCCAAATTTTTTATCTATAAATTGTGGTATTGCTGCAAATAATTGCACATTGGCCGGAGAAAGACAAGGCCTATCAAATTGTAGTTCAACAAATCAAGGCCAGTATAACAGAAACGAACGTTTTGCACCAATCCAAAAGCAGAAAATTCGCAGATCTTTTTTCTTATGCGTGAAGATAATCAGTTTTTACGGAATGACACATGGCCGTTTTTGTCCATGTCTATCAGGATATTGTCTCCCTCTTTGAAGGTCCCCTCGAGGATTTTAAGGGCCAGCGGATTCTCAATGTAGCGCTGAATGGCCCTCTTGAGAGGACGGGCCCCGTAAGTAAGATCATAGCCTGCGTCGGCTATCCATGTCTTTGCTCCTTTGCTCACGTCAATTTCGTAATTATGCTCTTGCAGACGGTCCTTGAGATAGCTGAGCTGGATATCCACAATACTTTGCAGGTGTTCCTTGCTGAGTGAATGAAAGATGATCACGTCGTCCACTCGGTTCAGGAACTCGGGTTTGAAGCGGAGACGAAGGGCGTCCATCATCCTGTGCTCCATTTCCTCCGGGTCCTTGATTTCCTGAATCAGGTCAGTGCCTATGTTGGAAGTCATGATAATTATGGTGTTACGGAAGTTTACAGTACGGCCCTTGCCGTCAGTAAGCCTTCCATCGTCCAGGATTTGGAGCAGTATATTGAATACGTCCTGATGGGCCTTTTCTATTTCGTCAAAAAGAATAACAGAATAGGGCTTGCGCCGTACGGCCTCTGTGAGATAGCCACCTTCTTCATATCCCACATAGCCCGGAGGCGCACCGATTAACCTGGCGACTGAGTGTCTTTCCATATATTCGCTCATGTCCATACGAATTATGGCCTGCTCAGTATCGAACATGAATTCAGCCAGGGTCCTGGCCAGCTCTGTTTTTCCAACACCTGTGGGTCCGAGAAAGATAAAGGAGCCAATAGGCCGCGCGCTGTCCTGCAGGCCGGCCCTGGCCCTGCGGACTGCGTTTGATACTGCCTGTATGGCCTTTTCCTGACCAATAACCCGTTGGCTCAGGCGATCTTCCATGTGGACCAGCTTTTCCCTCTCTCCCTCAAGTAGTTTGCTGACCGGTATTCCGGTCCACTTGGATATGATGTCCGCAATGTCGTCTGCGTCCACCTCCTCCTTGAGCATGCCGGTGCCATCCTTCTGAAGCTCCTCTATACGGCCCTGTTCCTCTTTGAGTTGCTTCTCAAGATTTGGGATCTCTCCGTAGAGGATTTCAGCCACCTTGTTCAGGTCACCCTCACGCTGGAATCTCTCTGCGTCGATCCTGAGCTGATCTATACGTTCCTTGATATCACGGATTTTTTGAATAATCCCCTTTTCCTGCTGCCAGCGGGCCTTGAGCGTATCGCTCTGCTCTCTGAGGTCGGCAAGATCCTGTTTGATCTTCTCTAATCTTTCCTGGGAGGCCGGATCAGTTTCTTTTTTCAGGGCCTGCTGTTCTATTTCCAGCTGCATGCTCCGGCGCTCCAGTTCGTCGATGTCCGCTGGAAGGCTGTCTATTTCGATTCTCAACTTTGCTGCTGACTCGTCTATAAGATCAATGGCCTTGTCCGGGAGAAAGCGATCAGTGATGTAGCGCTGAGACAGCGTGGATGCCGCAATTATAGATGAATCCTTTATCCGCACTCCATGGTGCACCTCGTATTTTTCTTTCAGTCCGCGGAGTATGGCAATGGTGTCCTCAATACTGGACTCATTCACCATCACGGGCTGAAAGCGTCTTTCGAGCGCCGCATCCTTTTCAATGTACTTGCGGTATTCGTCTATTGTGGTGGCACCGATACAGTGGAGATCTCCCCTGGCAAGGGCAGGTTTCAGCATGTTCGAGGCATCCATGGATCCCTGGGCCGCTCCGGCGCCCACCATAGTGTGGATTTCGTCTATGAACAGGATGACTTCGCCCTGCCGTTCAGCTACTTCTTTAAGGACTGCCTTCAGCCGTTCTTCAAATTCACCCCGGTACTTGGCCCCTGCGATCAAGGCCCCCATATCCAGGGCAATAATGCGCCGGTCCCTAAGTGTCTCAGGAATATCGCCGGAGACTATTCGTTGGGCCAGACCCTCTACTATCGCAGTCTTACCAACGCCGGGCTCACCTATGAGCACGGGATTATTCTTGGTCCTTCGTGACAGTACCTGCAGGACCCTGCGAATTTCATCGTCGCGACCTATTACCGGGTCCAGCTTCCCTGATCTTGCAAAAGAGGTGAGGTCTCTTCCGTACTTTTCAAGTGCTTGATACTTTTCCTCAGGGTTAGGGTCGGTTATTCTCTGGCTACCCCTTATGGATACCAGGGCCTGCAGGAAGGTATCCTTGTTGACCCCATGGCCTGTTAATGCCTGGCCGGCCTTTGTGTGGGACGCGTCGAGGATGGCAAGAACCAGGTGTTCCTGGCTGACATACTCATCCTTCATTTTATCCGCAATGGCAAATGCCTTTTCCAGTATCTGATTCAGCGTGGACGACATATAGATCTGCAGACCCGCTCCGCTCACTTGAGGGAGATTGTTTACAGCCTCATCCACTTCGGCTTCAATGGCCTGGATTTCAACCCCCATTTTCCTCAGAACCGATGGCACAATTCCCTCAGGCCGGGCTAGCAGTATCTTTAGCAGATGTTCGGGCTCGATTTGCTGATGCCCCTTGCTTTGGGCCAAGCTCTGGGCCTTCTGCAGGGCCTCTTGTGATTTCATTGTGAATTTTTCAAGTTGCATGATTTAAAATATCCTTAGATTTTAAAGACTTAAATGTATTGAGAGGTTACTTTTTATTCCAAAGCAAGGTAAGAATCGGAGATTATGGTGTCAATAGACACAATAACAATTGCTTTGTTAAATCACATGTAGAATATTGAACTAATGAGCCAATTAATCAATATTCCGGAGGAGTTGAGTCTATGACAATAAAGCTCATGGATGAAAGGAGACGTCTGGGAAAAGACGAGAAAAAAAGGCTTTCTCCGTTTGCAACCCTCAGTGTTGATGCTGTCCGGGAGAGGGAGGAAAAACGGTTAGCTACAGACCACAGGCAATGGTTTTCAGTTGACGCAGACAGAATTCTGCATTCACTGGCATATGCAAGGTATATAGACAAGACCCAGGTTTTTTCCCTTATCCCCAATGATCATATTACTCATAGAGTGCTTCACGTCCAACTGGTATCAAAGATAGCCAGGACTATAGGCCGTTTTCTCCGATTGAATGAGGATCTTATAGAGGCCATTGCCTATGGGCACGATATCGGCCATCCTCCCTTTGGTCACGATGGCGAACGGTATCTCACCGAGTTATGCATGGAACACGGAATTCCTCCATTTATTCACAGTGTCCAGGGAGTTCATTTTCTGCGCAGAGTTGAGCGAAAGGGTAGGGGATGCAATCTCAGTCTCCAGGTGTTTGACGGAATACTGTGCCACGATGGTGAGATACACTGCCCGTCAATTAGACCTCACAGGGGGAAGACATTTAAGACGCTGGATGCGGAGATAGAGGCAAAGCTCTCCTTACCTCAGACAGACCTCCGGCCCATGACACTCGAAGGTTGTGCGGTCAGGATGGCCGACGTAATCAGCTATGTGGGCAGGGATATCGAGGACGCAATCAGGCTTTGTTTGATAAGGAGGGATCAGATCCCAGATCATTGTCGGAAGATATTAGGGGATACGAACGGGACCATTGTTTACCGCTTGGTTGAGGATCTTATTAAATCCAGCCTGGATAGAGACGAGACAGCCTTCAGCCATGAGGTGGTAAATGCCCTGTCAGAGCTAAAGGCCTTCAACATGGAGTTCATTTACATGAATCCCCGGATTAAAACCGAATCATCCAAGATTAAGGACCTCTACAGGATTTTGTTTGAACACTTTCTGGATGATCTGCAACAGGACAGGAATGAATCAGTGATTTTTAG
>JAUXDR010000029.1 GCA_030618205.1 Deltaproteobacteria bacterium
GACCTGGCGGATTCAACGCGCTCCATCGCGCCTTTGCAGGTCGCCCCTGATTGTATTGTAATTGATTCCTCCGATTTGACCGTGGAAGATGTCCTTGAAAAAATAGTAACCGAAATGTAGTTAACCTCTGAACCCTTACATTTGATCAATCCCGGCCAGCTTCCAATCTGAGCTGCCAACCGTGCGTGCAAAGGTCCACTTTTCGGCAAATTTGACCGGCTCGGTCCGGCTGCCTTCAATCACCGTATCTGTGGATTCATCCACAGTATAATCAAGGAGATTGGCAGTAAAGAAGACGGTCAGGTATTCTTCGCTTTTGCCGGCACCGGCATCTTCTATTTCCACTTTTCTAATTGCGATGTTTTCCAGCCGGTTAATCTGGCCTTTTTGTTTCATCTCCTGGAAGTGTTTCATATACTCTTCTGACAACTCAGGCCCCAAAAGGTGTTCTATCGTGGAGATATCACGGCGCATCCAGCCGGCCTGCACCTTGAAGAATACGTCTTGAGCAAACTCCTTGAATTTTTCCTCGCTAAAACCCTGGTCTGACATCCGTATCATGTTAAGAGCATCTGATACAGTGTCAGCCGGCGGGGCATCTATCCCGACCGGCGAGCCCCCCGGCATAGGTCCCCCATGCCGGCTTGAAGGCGGAGGAACAGGAGGTGTCTGGCGGGCATGAGCCTCGCCTGGTCCGAATGATCCTGGAGCACTGTGAGACATTGAGGAAGCTTTTTTGCGAGCAAAGTGTCTGTACAGGAAATATAGCAGGCCGCCAATCAGTATGATTTCAAAAAGGCCGATTCCGCTCCCGCCAACACCACCCCCCATGGCATGGCCCATGCCGCCAAAGAGCATGCTGCCGAGAAAACCTCCAAGCATCATTCCTCCGAGACCTGACATAAAACCGCTGGGGCCTCTTTGGGTCGAGCTTGTCCTGGATGTGGGGGCTGTGGTCTGTTTAGTCGGGCTGGTCTTCATGGGCTTGGAATATGACCGGCTCCCGCCAAAGGACCGGCCGCCGCCCCTGGCCCTTGCGTCCGCAATATCAATAAAGCTTTCTGAAACAAAGGCAAAGACAAATATGAAAAATAGTGTGGTAGATATTACCTTAAGCACGTTATTTCTCCTCCAGTATTTTTTGCAACAATAAAGCGTCTGTTGCAGCGCTTCCATCGTCAGTATTATCGAAATATATAAAAGTTTCAATACCCCACTCCCTGATTGTGCCCAGCCACTTGCTGAGCATCTCTTCTCCATAGAGGCCGTGATACAGTTCATGGGCGCCGTGCAGACGCACATAGGCAAAGTCTGCCGTAACCTCCAGACTCATCGGGTGGCGACCGGCAGTGTCACTAACTACCCAGGCCACATTCTGCTTACTCAATATATCCCAGACCTGAGGCTCGTGCCAGGATGGATGCCTGGCCTCCAGCGAGATCTTTGTATCCGGCGGTTGCATTGCCAGAAATCCTGTAAGGAGATCTTTGTCGAACTTCAGAGACGGGGGGAGTTGAAATAGTGCCGCGCCCATCTTTTCTTTGAGCGGCTTTATATCATTCCAGAACCTGTCGATGGAATCCTGTGAAACATCCAGCCGCCTGATATGTGTGAAAAAACGTGGCGCCTTAACTGCCCATAAGAAATCCGGTGGAGTACGCCTGTACCAGCCCTCCCATGTACTTTGGGGAAAAGAGCGATAAAAAGATGCATTCAGCTCTACAGTATGGAGTTTTGTTGAGTAGGTCTCAAGATATTTTCTTTTGGGTGTTTCGGGAGGATAGATTCTTTTAACAAAGCTTTCATAATTCCAGCCACTGGTGCCGATGTGGATATCAGGCATAGTCACATGACTAATTTTTTTCTGCACATTGCTCCGAGATGATATTCTTAAGCTCATCAAGACTGAAGGGTTTGCTTAAAACAGCATCAATACCGACTTCTGTCAGGTCTTTTGATTCGTATTCCGCGCCCCATCCGGTAACCAGGACAACCGGCAGATCGGCTTTTCTGCTTTTTGCCTTTGCCGCAACATCCCAGCCACTTATCACCGGCATACCCAGGTCTGTAATTACCAGATCAAAATCTTCTTTATCCAGAAAGTCTATGGCACGTTGTCCATCTGATACTCCTACTATCTTATGCCCTAAGCCGTCCAGCATTATTGTCAATAAATCCACTATCTGCTTTTCGTCATCAACAGCAAGGATTTTCAGGGGTTTTGTTTCAGGGCTCTTTGCAGTTGGAGCTTCGCTTACCTTTTGCGTTTCGGAAATGGGCAAAGCAATTCTGAAAGTGGTGCCTTCGCCCTCCTTGCTGTCAACACTGATCGTACCTTTTGTTTGTACTATTAACCCGAATGAAACGCTGAGCCCCAGACCGGAATTACCAATATCTTTAGTGGTAAAGTAAGGATCAAAGACCCTTTTTTTAATATCTTTAGACATGCCGATTCCGTTATCTTCAATTTCCAGCACTACATTGGAATCCTTTTCGTAGGATCGCATGGCTATAGTACCACCTTCGGGCATGGCATCTACTGCATTAAAAATCAGGTTTGTTAAAATTTCCCGCAATTCCGCCGGATGCATTGAGACAGGCCTTGTGTCCTGGAGATCAAGCTTTGTGTTGATGAAAATACCATTTTTCTCACTTTCACCTTTCCACTTTGGTTTTGTCAACTCTATCGCATCTTTGACCACTTCACGCACGTTTGAGGCTTGACCCCTAGCTTTAAGTTTTTGACTAAAACCTGTAAATGTTTGCAGTCTGCTGACTGTGAATGCCCCGTCATTAACAGCAGTCTCTATGTTCCTGACCTTGCGCAGAGCCCCCTGGTCGTTTATTTCCATGGCCAGGAGCTGTGCATTGCCAAGGATTGTGGTGAGGAGGTTATTAAAGTCATGGGCTATTCCGCCGGCCATGGAACCCAGTGCCGTTAGTTTTTCAATATAAATCAATTTTTCTGTAGCGATTTTCTGATTTGTAAGGTCATGGACTACCAGCATACTTCCCTGACTCCGGCCTTCGGGATCTCTTAACGGGTGCAAGAAGATATCGGCAGGTACAGTGGTTCCATCCGGACGCAAAAGGTCTATGTCCGTGAGTCTGGCAAGACCTCCGGTTAGCAGCAAATTACTAAGATTGGTATAATCGGTTTTATCTTGAAATAGCTTTGCTGGAGAATGGCCTGCTATGTATTCAAGAGAACAGCCTGTAATGGAAAGAAAACTCGGATTTGCGTGCAGCATATTTCCGGCGGAATCTAAGAGGCAAATACCCTGTGGGGCATTTTCAATGACAGATTCCATATATGCCATAGTGCCACTGAGTTCCTTTTTGACATGATGAAGTTCGCTGTTTTTGGCTTCAACTAGCTGTTGAAGGTGCAGGTGGCTGGCATAAAGTTTTTCATGAAACTCTGTTGTCTGGAGAAGGCGACCTATTACGTTGGAGAGAATTACCAGATCACGCCTTTTACAAGGAGAAAAGGTCCTGGGAGCCGAGGAGCTGAGGTTGAGAACACCAATGGACCATAGAGGCAGGCAGACCAGACTGCAAGGCTGGACTTTCGAGCCGGGTTTAACAGGGATTGATTCCTTTGCGCTGTTCTCTATGAACATAGGGGTCTGTGATCCAAAGACTTTCCATGCTATACCCTCGTTCCGTTCAAATACCAGGTTCTTGCGATAAGATTGCTTATGAGGGATTTCCAGGATTTCAGAAAAACCCTTGGCCGCTGTCAGCCTCAAGCAATCTTTTTTTGTGTCGTAGAGAAGAATTGAGGCGTTCTCAAAATCCGTGTCCTCGATGAATATGTCTATGATACACTTACAGATTTTCTCTTGAGAGATACACTGGCTTACAGCCTCTGCCATGCGGAGAATTATCCGCAGGGCCTGGATTTCATCTGTCTCTTGTCTGGGCGGACTTAGGAAATCATCCCCAGGATGTTCGACATTCTGCTCCATGGTGGATTCAGACCTCATCTTCCAAAGGCCATTTGCCTTTTCCCCAGGTGTTCATTGCCCTGCTGCCCGATCATTTTTGGACTGCAAAGAGCTGTTTTTTATACATCGGCGTTGATTTCTATAATATTTTCTATAATAATGGTTGCCAGGTTATTAGTTGTCAAAATTATCCTATCACTAATTTCATTCCGAACATAGCCATATGAAAGAAAATTTTTTGGAATTTCTCAAAAACCATCCGTCGCTTCAGCATCTGACTCATTCAGAGCGTCTGGATCTGCCCCGTTCTATCGAGCAGGAATATCTGGTTGGAGTCCTCTCCGGCATTATCCACGATGTTGAAGAAATTATTGAGATTGATTCCGGACTTGAAGAAAAGAAGATCCTTGAGATTGCTGCGGAAAAAATAGCAAATATTCTTAAGGCCGAAGCTGCATCCATACGGCTCTTTGATCCCAAATCCCTGAGCATGACCTGCCTCGGCACACACCGGATTGCCGAAACCGAATGTAAAATTGCCGTCCCTTTTGAGGATTCCGTCTCAGGACGGGTGGTCCGGGAAAACAGAAGCATCGCCATATCGAGCCTCCTTGAAGATCCGTACTTCAAGATTAAAAGCATAGTGAAAGATAAAGGATTTCATTCCCTCTTGGCGGTTCCTCTTCAGATTCCAAGGTTTTCAGGTTCGGAAGGAGACGTTCTCGGCTCCCTTCAGATTTATTACAAGGAGGATAACCGGAAGTTTGATCCATTTGAGATAATTCATGCTGAGCTCCTGGCCCGTCGCGTAAGCTTTGTCCTGGCCAAAAGGAAGATCCTGGCCTTACAGAGGCTGAATGCGCACAAGGAGAACATGGTAGACAGGATTTTTATAAAGCTGAGCAACCGGGAAGGGATCAAGCTGAAGGACCTGTTCATGGACCTGATCCCCGAGCTTGAGCCATATCTGCAGGTCAAGAGCTGTTCTCTGTTTTCAGTGTCCAAGGATCAGAAGTTTATCCGTCTTGAGGCCGGGTATCCCCTGGACAAAACGTATCACCAATTGGGCTATACCTTTACAGTGAGCCATCACCTGTACTTCCAAACTGCGATCCATGGGGCGCCGGAATACGGAGACCATCCGTTTGAGCGGATAGATCCTGCCTATCTCTTGATAAAAGATCCTGAAAGGAGCCGCTTCATCAGCTCGGGTATGCGGAAATTCGTCCAAAGGCATCACATTCATTCCATCCTGATCGTCCCGCTCAGGGTAAAGGGGACCACTCGTTATCTGATGACCTTTTATGCTACGGATCAGAAGTCGTCCTTTATGAACGAAGAGATAGATCTGTTGACCTTTTTGGGAAAAGAAGCCATGAAGGCCTTGCGGTTAGAGCTCTTGGACGACATCATGCACGATTTCAAAAATCCCGCGATTGCCATCACAGGATTTGCCTCCAGGGCCAGGAATTTGCTGGAATCAGAAGACATTGAGGGGATACGGAACAAGTTGGTCACATACCTGGACATCATCCTTAAGGAAACGGTCCGCATGCAGGATATGGCCGTGGCCATGAGATTGGAAGGCCGGGAAGAGGTCTTGGATCTCGGTGAGATCGCCGGAGAACGATTCCGTCTTAATGAGGAAGCCATTCGGCAATCATGGCGCAAATACATCCGGATAGAGCCCCCGGAAATTGAAGCAGAGATGTTAGTCTATTGTCCGCGGTTTGGTCTGGAACGAGTACTGGATAATCTTATGAACAACGCTGTCAATGCCATCCCGAAACAGGGAGGCGCTCTGTCTATGCGCTGTTATATAGAGGAGACCATGGCCTGTCTCGAGATCAGAAATACAGGAGAGATACCAGAGGAAAAAATTGATCAGGTCAAAAAAGGTGAACTAAGGGGTCGTGGCTTAAATATCATTTATAGGTTTGTGCAAGGCAACCACGGAAAGATCGATATCCGGGCCGAGGACGGCCAGACCGTAGTTATTGTCAAGCTCCCGCTTTTTCAGCAAAAAGACACTGATAGTACAAATTTAGGAATTTAGGAATTGAGGGATTAGAATCAAAAAAGCACCTTCAATTCCTCAATTCACAATCCCTCAATTATCAGTATGGACCTATCGCCTACGGAGAAGCTCTAAGTAATGGAAATTCCTATACTATCAAGTTAAAATATTTCTTTTTTAAAAACAGCTAGTTGAATATTTAGGTGTCTAACAAGCGCAGGTTCCCTGTTGGGCTTGTAGCAGCTCCAGAAGGACGTAATGGGGGACGTAATAGAAGCTCAATAATGGGGGACCTCCGCTGCCGGATGCCCAACTTCTTCAACAGCCAGCCAAGCAAGCAGGGATCTGGCTTCTGAATACTGTCTTTGTCTGTTCCCAAAACATATCAACTCAGGTTTAAGGCCCAATTTCCCAGCCACAATTTCAATCGGTTCCTCTATGGGGCGTTTGGCTAGGTACTACTTTTCAAGAAGCGTCTCCGATTGTTCAAGGGTTTCATTTACCCTGGTGAAATAGAAAGACAAAGGCATTTCACAGGGCAGGCAGGATTAACCCCAGTACCATCTGCCGGAGCTACCCCAGTTAAATCCGCTACGCTGTCCTTCGGAATTGAACGGGGTACGGCGGGGCAAGCAGGATTTTTTTAAACCATTCAGATAATTACCTAAGTTGAGCGATTAGCCGTTAGCCATTAGCGTTTAGCTTTGAAAAATCGGTAGGGAGTCTGCGTTATTGACTAAATTGAGTTAGCCTTTCATCCTCATGATGCCCAGGCAAAATAACCGTCCCAAATTTGCATTAAGCTTTTTCGATTTCGTCAAGGAATTTCCTCGTTGTTCTAACTTTAATCACGGCTTTAACTTTATCTGTAAAGAAGTGTGAATCACCTGTAAGCAAATAATCAACCTCTGCATAAAGTGCTGCAGCCAGTATTGGTATATCTTTCTCATGTGCTATCAGTTGTTTTGCTTCGGCGAATTTCTCCATATATATCTTCCTTGGTAGAATCCCTATATCGCACAAGGCCCTATCTATCTCTGATAGTGCAATCTCAAGGGTACGTCCACCAAGGTATTTAAGCTTCTTCTTAGTAATCTTCTTGAGTTCATCAACCACATCCTCGCTGGTTATTAGATCCAGCTCTACCATATCTAATATCTTGGACTCATTACCCTCAAAAAAGATACCGGAGATAAGGATGTTAGTGTCCAGAAATATCCTATATCTCATCTTCGGACATTCTCAAGTTCTTTTAACATAGAAGCCTCAGTAATACCTTCCTTCTTTATAAGCCATCTCAGATATGTCCTGCTTTTTATGGCATATGCCTTTCTAAGGGCTGCATTTATAGCCTCCGCGACATCAGGGAATATGCCGAGATTTACTTCTTCTTCTATCTTTCTATACAAATCATCTGGTATATCTGTAGCAACCTTTGGCATATTTTATCACCTCCTCAGTATGGGGGACGTTGTTACCTTCTGACTTTATATAAATACTCATACATTTGTTTATCATTGTCAAGAATTCTTTTTCCTCTGTCTATACAGCGACTGACACTCTTTTCACTTAATTTAAGTGCTGCCGCTATTTTTACCCCAGAATACCCCAACTCTATCGCTGATAGATAACTGATGATTGCTCTGGCATTACTGATTTCTTGTTTCCGTTTCGATGATAGCAACTCCTTGATATCTATTCCAATATCGTGGGTCACTTTCTCTATCAATTCAGCTAAAGATATACTATGCTTAATGCTCCTTTCATGAAGTTCGTCTGCCTCCTTTAGTGCCTGAACAACAAAATCCCCACTCCCCAGAATCCTTTCATCAGATAGTTCCCATTCTTCCTTTTTTCTCCCCAATAGATTCCTTTTGTTCCCGCCCGCGCTTCTAACCAACCCTCCACCCTGTTCCAGAGGTCAGAAGTCAGAAGTCAGAAGTCAGGGTCTAAGAATGAATGATTCCGGATGCTTGAGCATGGACCCCAGCATTTTACCAACCTCCGAGCATTTAGAGGTAAGACCCTTATGATCATTCTGATTCAAATAACCGCAACCTTTGGCGAAATCCAGCCAGGTGTCCGTTTCGCTATTTTCTCCGTCTGAATCAGTCAGTTTGCTTATGAAATGGGCTTCGTACCTTCTTTTTGCCCATGCTTCCCTAAGGTTGCTGCATACTGCCCGAGATGATCTCCGGATTTGATCTGTTAGGGCATATCTTTCTTCAGGAGGCCATGTTTTGCTGATTTCAAATATCTCCATAGACAGTTCATACGCAGTTTTATACACTTTGAGTTCTTTGGCTGAATTTATTATCATTGCCATGCCACTGGCCCTGAATGTCTTCTGACTTCTGATTTCCGACCTCCGACTTCTGGCACTTTGCGGTCTTGGTC
>JAUXDR010000087.1 GCA_030618205.1 Deltaproteobacteria bacterium
CTTCCTTTGACTTGTTGCTATAGGTAATTACTCCCCTTTCAAACCACCGGGAACTGCCGGGAATGCTGGTCACCCGTTGGCTTACCAGACCACCTGTACAGGACTCCGCAAGGGAAAGAACACCACCTTTTTCCAGCAGAAGTTTACCTACTATCTCTTCAAGAGTTTCCTCATTGACGGCAACTACATATTTGTCCAGCAGTTGTTTTATGGTGTTACATGCCATATGAAAAATTTCAGTAACTTTTTCCGGATTCAAGCCCTTTACAGTGGCAGTTACATTGACTTCGGGAAAGTTGGGATAATAACCAATGCTCAAGCCATCCCGGCTGGATTCCAGCTTTTCAAAAAGGGCGTTTATCTCTGTCTCTGATAGGCCAAAGACCTTGAAGGTCTGCTGTCTTATATTTATTTTTTTGGAAATAAACTTGCTAAGCCTGGGGATAACCCGCTGAACCATGTGATCTTCCAGCTCCCCAGGCACTCCGGGCAGAAAAAAAAGAGGGGTATCCTGGTGGACCAAGAGATATCCTGCAGCACGACCTTCGGGATTCAGGACTTCAGCACCTTCAGGTAACCAGGCCAACTTTTCCGGCAAAAAAACTGGATTGACAAACCGCTGTTTCGCCCTCCTGATTTTCTCTAAAATCATCTCATTCAAGACCAGGGGATGCCCTAAGGCCTTGGCTGTCACCTCGTTTGTTATATCATCAGTAGTCGGACCAAGCCCGCCTGTGATGATAACGTATTCTGATCTCTTAATTGCTGCCAGCAGACATTCTTCGATATCATCGGGATCATCACCAATGGATGTGATCCGGGTCACCTGGCAACCAGCATAAAAGAGCTTATTAGCTGCAAAGCTGGCAGTGGTATTAAGCACTTTGCCGGATACAAGTTCATCTCCTATAGCTATAATTTCACCATGCATGACTAATTACCTTGAAAGTCCAAGAATTTCCATATAATCCCACAGTCTCCATGCCAAATTTGCCATAACGCCGGCTGCAACATCATCAAGCACAATACCCCATCCCCCGGGGAAAGATTTATCTATATATCTTATTGGAAAAGGCTTCCAGATGTCAAAAAAACGAAAAAATATAAAAGCAACTATAATTAAAGAAAGTTCAAGGGGGGCGCCCGCAAGCGCCACTGCCATGCCGGCCACTTCATCTATCACTATTTGAGATGGATCTTTATTTCCCAGTAAAAGCTCTGCCCTGCCTGAGATCCATACAGATATCAGGATAACAAATCCAAGAGAACATATTCCCAGGAAAATTGGAAGATGACTGAAGAGCCAGTGGAGAGGAATGCCCAGAAGGCTCCCGAATGTACCCGGGGCAAAGGGGATCAACCCCAGAAATAGTCCGCTTGCCAGAAAAAGGATTAATCTATCTTTGAAATTCAAAGTCTTGGGAGCCAAAATTAAGAGTGAGCGCCTGAATCTTGAGGAACGACAGATCCTTCTTCATCTATGAAATCTTCAACTGATATCCGGCTCACAGCCTGATAAACCGCACCTAAGGGGACATTGAACCGGCGTGCTACTTCTTTACAGGCCTCGTACTCAGGAGAAATTGTGGACCGACCATCTGGCCTTGTGATCAATTTGGCTCGCACATTACCCCAGTTGGTTGGAACCATACCATTCCTTCTAGGCAAAATATACCTCAGACACCTGTTCAGGCGTATCCCTGAAGTAGTAGATTCCTCAAAAAGCATCTTACTGAGGCTATGTTCATGACCAGGTGTGGCTAAGACTGTAATCTCAACACCTGGACGATTCTTTTTCATATGTATTGGACACATGACCACGTCCAGGGCACCTGCATTAAACAAGCGCTCCATCAGATACTCAAACCACTCAGGGTTCATATCATCAATATAACTCCTTAGTTCCACTACAACTGATTCCTTTTCCGACGACCGGTCTTCACCCAGCCAGATACGAAGGAGATTGGCCCATTGAGGTATATCCCTTGAACCCGCCCCATATCCGATTTTTTCCACTTTCATTTCGGGGAAGGTCCTGAAATGATCCGCCAGCCCCTTTATCAGGGCACCACCGGTTGGTGTAACAAGCTCCCACTCTCCATCCACCCCATAAATCGGTACATTTTTTAACAACTCAGCGGTGGCAGGGGCAGGCAAAGGTAGTCTGCCGTGTTCGCAATCTATCCATCCCCTGGCCACAGGAATGGGTGAGCAGTAGATCTTTCCAACAGAAAAATGGTTTAAGCCGCTAATGGCCCCCACAATGTCTACTAATGTATCTACAGCCCCAATTTCATGGAAGTGGACCTCTTCTAATAAGCAGCCATGCACCTTGGCTTCAACCTGGGCAAGGAGATTAAACACCTTCAGGGAAAGCCGAATTATCCCGGGTTGCAGATCAGATCTTTCAAGAATTGCCTCCACATCTCGCAGATTTCTGAATGGATGAGGTCCTGGTCCGGAGACCTTGACTTGAATGCCCTTTATGCCTTTCCTTTTAACTCCCTGGATCTCAACTGCTGTATCCTCAAGACCCAGCTTCTCCGGAAGGGACATTAATTCTTCCTCAGGCCACCCCGCATCAATCAGGGCCCCTAAAAACATATCTCCGCTGATTCCGGAAAAACAATCAAGGAAGGCCTGCCGCATTAAGTCATTCCTTAAGGCTATGTGTCTCCACCCACTGATAGATTCGCTCCCGGTAGTACAAGCTAGGTATCAATACCAGGAGGGTCAAAAACAGAATACTTAGGAGGCCCTCTATATTTTTATCATATGTATTGGCCCCTTGTAGTGTCAGCACCAGTGTTCCGGGCATACGGCCCAATATGACTATAACCAGAAAGGCCAACCACGGCATACGGCTCAGTCCCAGAAGATAACAAAGAAAATCCTTTGGGAATCCAGGAAACAAGAACAATATATAGAAGATGAAAAGCCCCTGGTGCTCGACAAGATGCTCAAACCTGTCGTATAAACGAGAACGGAGAAGCCACAATCTTACCAAGCGCCTAAACTGACGAGATATAAAAAAAGAAATTGCAGAGCCCAGGGTAAGACCGAGTGTTGAGTAAAAAAAACCTGCCCACTTCCCAAATAGAAAACCACCGATAAAACCCGTTGCCTCGCCGGGAACAGGAGATATCACGACCTGAAGTGCCTGCAGCGAGATAAAGGCAAAAGGCGCCAGATGACCCAGAGAGAGAATATATGCTCGTACAGACTCTCTATGTTCAAATGCCTGTAATAGACCACCCCAGAGAGACCATAGCTCATGCCTCCAGGTCCAGCAAAGCCAGAAGATAAAAATAAAAAAGAGGACGGCAAACCCCCAGACTCTGTGACCTGAAAGCTGTGGTTTGCCTATGTTCACGTTTCCTTCCGAAACCGTTGAATAATTGTATCTCTACGCCAGTTCCAGTCGTCTTTGCAGGGATAGTCAATGGTGAAGTGACCTCCCCTGCTCTCCTTTCGCTGACTGGCTGCAATAATGATGAGTTCCGCAACCTGTGCGAGGTTCCTCAGTTCTATAAAATCCCGGGTGAGGATATATTCCCAGTAGTGCTGCTGGATCTCTTGAAGAATCGGTGAAAGGCGCTGTCTGGCCAGTTTAAGTCTTTTTGTGCTGCGGACAATGCCGACATAATTCCACATCAGACGCCGAATTACATCCCAATTGTGAGAGATAAGGACCGCCTCTTTTAAATCCACAGCTCCCCTGGTTTCCCAGGGAGGCACTTGGGGAAATGATTTTGCCTTCAAACCGGTAAACACCTCACTGATCTTTAGAAAAGCCTGGTGAGCCATGGCAAGGGCTTCAAGAAGGGAGTTTGACGCAAGCCGGTTGGCACCATGCAGACCAGTACATGCAGTTTCTCCCAAAGCGAAAAGGCCTTCAAGGTCTGTCTCCCCGTGGCTGTCAGTAACCACCCCTCCACACATATAGTGGGCCGCCGGCACAACCGGTATCGGCTCCTTTGTAATATCGATCCCAAAGCCCAGACAGGTCTCATAGATATTTGGGAAACGCTCCAGGATGAAATCAGCAGAACGGTGACTAATATCCAGATATACACAGTCCTTTCCACTATTTTTTAATTCAGTATCTATGGCCTTGGCGACTATATCTCTTCCGGCAAGCTCCTTCTGCTGAGGATCATATTTCTCCATGAAGGGCCTGTATTCAGGGTCCAGCAGCCTGGCGCCCTCTCCCCTGAGCGCTTCTGATATAAGAAAATTTTTGGCCTTAGGATGATAAAGACACGTGGGATGGAACTGCACGAATTCCAGATTGGCAATCCTGGCTCCGGCACGGTACGCCACAGCTATACCATCACCTGTGGCCACATCAGGATTGCTGGTATACAGGTAAACCTTGCCGCACCCGCCCGTGGCCAGCACTGTTATAGGGGCCAGGAAAGTGTGGATCTTACCTGTAGCTACTTCCAGCAGATAAGCCCCCAGACAACGTTCCTTCTCCATGCTGCCGGGCGAATATGCCTTGATCATGCTTTTAGTGATGAGGTCAACTGCAATATAGTCTTCAAAGACCTCAACAGAAGGCAATCTGTCGACACTATCCATCAAGACACTCTGCACGGATCGTCCGGTAAAATCCCCAACGTGCACTATGCGGCGGCGAGAGTGTTCTCCTTCCTTTCCTAGATCCAGCACATCAGGATTGTGCGATTCCCTGCTGAATTCCAATCCAAGGTCTTCTAACTCCCTTATACGGTCCGGGCCCTGGCTGACTATCATTTTGACAATATCTTCGTGACACAGACCGTCCCCTGCGCGCTGCGTATCTTGTTGTTGCAGGTCAAAGCTATCATCAGGACCAAAGACACAGGCTATGCCGCCCTGAGCCAGATTTGTAGCCGTGTCGGATTCGGTCTTTTTCGTGACCACGGTTACCTGTCCCAGCGGGGCGAGTTTTATTGCGAGACTCAGCCCGGCTATCCCGCTCCCTATGATGAGAAAATCAGTTTTGAACTGCATATAGATAGGTCCTTTAATTTTCTGAGCCGAGGGAATCTCTTATAGGTCCGAATACCGCTGAAAAACGTTTTTCAAATTCAGGAAGAAGGGCCAACATGATCTCCCGCATTGAAGGATCAGCAGCCCTTGACGTCCTGAGACGCATAATATGCATCCATTCCTCAAGGGTAGCATGGACCATGATCTCGGTCTTACAGGAGTTGGGCAGCGCAGTACGGGCAGCCTGGGGAGAGCTTGTCTTAAGGAGTTTAAGATAAATTCCCTCTGCTTGTGACATCGCATCTAACCATAACCGGTATTCATCAGATCCCTCCTTGAAAAAACAAGGCCGGACAAACACTACCTCGCCCCCGAAGCGGGCTTCACCATATCTGCAATAACGCTGGGATTCCTGGAGATATGAAGCAACTCTATGGCGCACCAGTTCATGGGAAACTGCCCGGTTAATTATTAGATGAACCAGAAGTGTCCGGTGTCTGATAAGTTGTTCTAAAGGCAGGTTTTCAATTTCCTCCGGAGGCAGCAAACGAACAACAATACCATCTTGCGGTACCCAGCCAAACCG